>CADCTH010000070.1 GCA_902805495.1 uncultured Actinomycetospora sp. | reverse complement strand
CGGGCCGGGTGCGCCACCCGGGCCGGGGGCGCCGCCGGGCGCGATCCGCTCGGTGCCGGAGTCGGGGTGCCCGCTCCACTGACCGGGTCCACCCCCGCCGGCACCCTGCATCTGCTCGGTGGACCCCGCCGGGCCGGCGCCGTGGTCACCACGCCGGTCCCCGCGCTGGCCGCCCTGCCCGCCGTCGTCGAGCAGCGCCTCGACCAGCGAGCGGAAGGCGGTGAACGCCCCGCGCAGGTCCTCGGTGCTCGCCGTGCCGTCGCGGTGGGCGGTGGTGACGCGCTGGGCCTGCCGGTAGTCCTCGACGAGGTGCGGCTGGGCGACCGACAGGTCGTCGGTGCGGCGCCGCCCGTCCTCGATCGGGTAGCCGCGCTGCCGCATGATCGTCACGACCAGGGCGTCGGCGTGCTCGACGGCCCCGCCGGGGTCGTCGACGAACCCGCGCTGCACCTGCTGCCAGTCGGCCAGGAAGCGCTCGCGCTCGGCGGGCTGCAGCGGGCGGATGTCGTGCTGGTCGTGCCGGTCCTTGCGCTCGCGCAGCTCCTTCTCGGCCTGCTTGCGGTCGCCGGTCTCGCTGACGCGGCGCTCGTACTCCGGCCCGAACTCGTCGGCGAGCTGCTGCTGCCGCCGCCGTCGCGCGAGGACGAGGGCGGCGACGCCGGCGACGGCCAGCAGCACCACCACGATGATGATCACGATGACGACGATGTCCATCGACGGACCCCCTCCGAGCACCCGTGGGCTGATCATGGTCCCGGTCGCGGGGCGGCAGCTCAATAAGCCATCTGCCCGTACATCGGGAATTAATTCCCCGCGGCGGCGCGCTCCTCGCGCGGCCGGCGCCGCTGGGCCACCTCCCCGATCGCGGGCGGCTCGTACGACACGTCGCCCGGGTTGGCGTCCACCCCCGGCGGCACGATCTCGTCGATGCGGTCCAGCACCTCGTCGTCGAGGGTGACCCCGGCGCCGGCCAGGACGTCGTCGAGCTGCTCCATCGTCCGCGGACCGATGATCGCCGAGGTCACGCCCGGGTGCGCCACGGCGAACGCCATCGCCAGGTGCACCATCGACAGGCCCGCCTCCTCGGCGAGCGGGACGAGCGCCTCGACGGCGTCGAGCTTGCGCTCGTCGGTGAAGCGGCCCGGCGTGCGCTGCGCGCGCTGGGTACCGGCCTCCTGGCCCTTGCGGATCTTCCCGGTGAGCATGCCCATCGCGAGCGGGCTCCAGACCAGCGTGCCCATGCCGTAGCGGCGGCAGACCGGCAGGACCTCGCGCTCGATGCCCCGGTTGAGGATCGAGTACGGCGGCTGCTCGGTGCGGAAGCGCTCGTACCCGCGGCGCTCGGCGACCCACTGGGCCTCGACGATCTCCGAGGCCGGGAACGTCGACGACCCGATCGCGCGGACCTTGCCGCTGCGCACGAGGTCGGTGAGCGCCGAGAGCGTCTCCTCGACGTCGGTGTCCGGATCGGGGCGGTGGATCTGGTAGAGGTCGAGGTGGTCGGTGCGCAGCCGGCGCAGCGAGTCCTCCACCTCGCGGACGAGCCACCGGCGCGAGTTGCCGCGGTGGTTCGGGTCGTCGCCCATCGGGGCGTGCGCCTTCGTGGCCAGCACGACGTCGTCGCGCCGGCCTTCCAGCGCCTTGCCGACGATCTCCTCCGACTCGCCCTGCGCGTACACGTCGGCGGTGTCGACGAAGTTGATCCCGGAGTCCAGCGCCCTGTGGATGATCCGGATCGAGTCGTCGTGGTCGGTGTTGCCCCAGGCGCCGAACATCATGGCGCCCAGGCAGTAGGGGCTGACCTTGATGCCGGTCCGGCCCAGCGTCCGCATCTTCACGGGGCACAGGTAGCCCGTGTCAGCCCGGGGGAACCCCGACGCGGTCGACGACGGGGATCGCGAGCCGCAGCTCCCCGACGGCGGTGGGGTGGAACGGGTGCGGGTCGTCGAGGGACTGGAGGTCCGGGCCCAGGCCGTCCGCGGACGGCGTGCACAGCGGGGCCAGGGGTGGGGCGACGACGTCGAAGCCGTACCGCCGGGCGCCGGTGGTGAGCACCCCGTTGAGCTCGGCGTTGCGGTCGGCGAGCAGCGCGATCTCCTCCGGCGTGAGCCCCGGGTACTGCCGCGGGCCGCGGGACGTGGAGCACTGCGCGTCGGGGCGCAGCACGTCGTAGGAGGTGAGGACGACGACGCGGGGGTGCGACGGCAGGGTCGCGAGGTCGGCGAGCAGGTCGGCGTAGTCGCGGTCGAAGGCGGCGAGGCGGTAGCGGAACTCGCCGGCGGTGAAGTTGTCGGCGCAGTCGGCGACGGCGTAGCAGTAGCCGATCAGGTCGGTCCAGTTCAGGTCGTTGGGCCCGACCGCGACGACCACGAACGCCGGGTCCTCGACCTGCTTGAGCCGCCCCACCTGCGGCGGCACCGACAGCCCGCGCGCCACCTGCGGCGCGCGCAGCCCCGCGCCGATGCGCGCGCCCGCGCCGGCGAGGTCGAGGACCTCGTCGCCGACCGCCGCGCCGACCTGGCGGGCCAGCGAGTCGGTTCTGCGGGCGCAGGCGACGTCCTCCGGGGACGCGTCGGGCGCCCGCGGTCCGCCGAGCCGGGCGACGCGCGAGTCGCCGATCACCACCCCGCGCACCCCGGACACGGCGGGCCCGACCGGCGACGGCGTGACGTGGTGGGCGCCGGTGAGGTCGGTGAGCTAGCGGGCGTCGCGCAGGTCGCGGGCCCCGACGACCGCGAGCACCCCGCAGACCCCCCAGACCAGCAGGGACACCGTGAGCGCGACGACCGTGGAGCGGGTGAGCCGCGACGAGAGCCGCCGGGCGATGATCGACGGGCGCGCGCCGGCCCCGGAGCGGCGCGCCGTGCGGCTCAGCATCGCCAGCACGCGCACCGACCCCACGAGGCCGCAGACGCCGAGCACGACGGCGACCAGCACGAGCGTCGCCCACCCGAACCATCGCTCGAAGCCGTCGACGATCGCCGACAGGGCGTCCGCCGGCGCGGTGCCCTCGGCCAGCGACGTCATGGCCTGGCCGGCGGTCTCGTTGCGCGCCACCGGGCCGATGCGCAGCTCCGGGCGCAGCGGGCCGTAGATCGTCACGTCGGGGACGTCGAGGCGGGTGTTGCCGATCTGCACGATGCGCGGCGGCCCGGCGAGCGTCGCCGACGGCGCCTGCACCCCCACGCCGATCTGCTGCCCGAAGGCCTCGACCTCCTGGGTGGGCGTCAGCACGATGGCCGCGCCCACGCCCCCGACCACGCAGGCGACGACGAGGAGCACGGTGAGCGGCGAGCGCAGCTCGCGCGCCAACGCCCCGAACACTCTGCGGCCCACGGTCCTCCCGGTGCTGGTCGGTCCTCAGCCGTACACGACCGGGCGCGCGGGCGTCACCCCGTCGTGCGCGACGTCCTGCGCCGCTCGAGGCGCGCGAGCCCGGCGGCGGCGACACCGGCGACGAGGAACGACAGCAGCGACGCCGAGAGCCAGGACGGCGGCGCGATCCCCAGCGCCTCGCGCAGCGCGAGCCAGGCGTCCGACCAGACGGGCGCGCCACCGGGGTTGACCAGCTGGTAGGCGACGAGCCCAATCACCCAGGCCACGACCATGAGCGGACGCGAGGGCGCCCAGCGCGAGAGGTCGCCGGAGACGTAGCGCAGCGGAGCTCGACCATCGGGCCCTGCGGTGCCCCGGCGGACCAGCGCGTCGCCGACCCCGACGCCCAGCAGCGGCACGAACACCGAACCGATGACGGCGAGGAACACCGCGTAGTCGTCGATCGTGACGCCGAGCGCGAGCACGGTGATCACCGCGCCGATCGCGAGGCAGAGCAGGCGCCGGTCGGCGCGCGGCGCGAGGTTCTGCACCGACACCGCCGTCGAGTAGACGTTGGCGAACGACTGGTCGGTCTCCCGCGCGGTGAGCACCAGCAGCGCGACGACCCCGAGCGGCGCGGCGAGCATCGGCGCGAACACGGCATCGCCGTCGCCCCCGACCAGCGCCAGGGCGGCGAGCCCGACCACGAAGCAGAGGATCTGGGTGACGCCGTAGCCGACCGTGGCGGCGGTGAAGGCCGTCGAGACGCGCCGCGAGTGGCGCGAGAAGTCCGAGGCCACCGGGATCCAGGACACCGCCACCGCGATCGCCGCGTCGGACCCCGCCCAGAAACCGGCCCAGGACCCGCCGCCGGCGGTGAGCGACAGCTCCGGCCGGGAGAACAGCCACCACGCCAGGTACGCGACCGAGATCGCGACGAGCACGGTGACGACGCGGCGCAGCAGCCGCAGCATCCCCAGCGGCCGCAGCGTGAGCAGGGTGGTGACGACGCCCGCCCCGAGCACCCACGCCCAGGTCGGGCCGCCGAGCGCGAGGGTGCCGGCCTGGGCGATGACGACGAGCTCGAACGTGCCCCAGCCGATGAGCTGCACGACGTTGAGCACCGACGGGATCCACGACAGGACGCCGCCGAAGAGCCCGCGCAGCAGCACCATCGCGGGCGCGCCGGTCGCCGCGCCGGGCATCGCCGAGAGCCCGACCATCGCGCTGCCGATCAGCGTGCCGACCACGGTCGCGGTGACGGCGGCGGCGACCGCGAGCAGCGGCGCGCCGGCGGGCTCCAGGACGGCGAGCACCCCGGCGAAGCCGAGCAGGCTGACCCCGAGGTTGGCCCAGAAGGCGCCCTGGACGAGGAACCCGAGGGTCTTCGGCACCGGCCCGTCGAGGGTGGGGGCGACCTCGGCGGGGCCCTCTCCGGTCCCCTCGGTACCGGACCCGGACGTGGACGTGGACGTGGACGTGCTCATCTCCCAGCCTCCCTGCGCCGGCATGACCCGGATCAGGTTCGAACGGTCGGGACCGCGTCAGGTCCCCTCTCAGCCCGGTGGCCCGGACTCCCGTGAGCGCCTCCTCGACGCCTGGCGACGACCGTAGGTCGGCGGGCGCACGAACGCGAGGGGCCGCCCGTCCGTGATCGCGCAGATCACGGGCGGACGGCCCCTCCCGGGTCGTGCGGGACTACTGCTGCAGGTTCGCGCAGGTCCGGTTCTCGTTGATGCAGGCCGCGCCGGCCTCGTTCGAGTCCTCGGTGGCCAGGTTCTCGAAGTCGGAGTGGTCGGTCTCCGGGGCGTGCTGCTCGTTGGGGAAGCTGTCGATCTGGAACGCGCGTCCCTCGGGCTGGTCGTAGGTCAGCGTGATCCGCAGCGCCGGGACGGGGGTGAACCCGTCGCCGCAGTTGCCGTCCTCATCGGTGAAGGCCATGTGGTCGCGGAAGTTCTTCGACTCCAGGTTCTGGCCGTCCCAGCAGCTCGGGTAGTCGAGGATGCGCACCAGGTTCGAACCCGCACCGCAGATCGGGTACTTGCTGGTGACCCGCTCCTCCTGCCCCGTGCAGGTGTACTTGGCGTTGGCGTTCTCGCCGCCCTGCGCACCCTGCTTGGCGTTGCCCATGATCATCATGAGGTGCGTCGGCATCGGCTCCACCGGCTCGTCACCGTGGCCGTGGAAGCTGAGCTGGGCCGACCGCGGCCGCAGGATCGCGCCCCGGTTGCCGTCGAGCGTGCCGCCGTCCTCGTCCACGTCCGGCCCGGTGCCGTTGAGGTCGCGCAGCACCGGCCAGAAGAACGTCGACTGGTCGCCGTTCACGCAGGACGTGCCGGCCTGCTCGAGCGACTGGTCGTCGGAGTTCGCGTCGGTGCTCTCGTTGCCGACGTAGTCGTGGACGTGCTGGGCGCCGTTCTGCTTGCCCGGCGCGGCCATGTAGTTGTCGGAGTTGTTGTGGTCGCTCACGCCGCAGTCGACCGTGTACGACCCGCCGGTCAGCCGACGGCCGCCCTCACCGAACTCGCCGTTGTTGTCGTCGACGTCGGCGATGTCGACGAAGTCGCTCTCGTCGGCGTCCGCCTGCTCGGCGCGGCCCGGGAACGGGTCGGCGGCCTCGGCGGCCTCGACCTCGGGGGCCTCCCGGTCGGCGTCGACCTCGCCCTCGTCCTCGACGAAGTCGTTGGCCTGCTCGCGGCGCTGCTCCTGGCCGTCCGCACCGTCCTGGCCGTCCTGCTGGCCGTCCTCCTCGGTGCCGTCCTCGGAGCCGTCGCCGGACTCCTCGCCGCCGGAGCCCTCGTCGGACTCCTCCTCCTGGCCGGTCTCACCGTCCTGGTCGTCGCCGGAGCGCTCAGAACTCTCGTCGCTGCTCAGGGCGCTGAACAGGCCGCCGTCCTGGTCGTCCGCGGCGGCCGATCCGGCGGCGACGACGACGCCGGCCGTGACCAGCAACGCCGCCACGGCCGCGATCAGGCGTGTCGGGACACTTGTGCGATGTCGTCCGCGTCGGGGCACGGGGATCCTCCTGAGAGTGCCCGCGGCGCCGGGACGGGGGAGCTCGTCCGGGGTCGGTGCCGGGGCACGGATGTGCGGGGTGTGACTGCGGAGCCCGCGCGGCGGCAACAGAAGGGGGAGCGTCGCCGCACGGCTCCGACGGCGGGTGACGTTAGGGAGTCGACCGCCGAGCGAGCCCGGAGCTGAGAGATCCGTCGCCGAACGACCGCCCGCAGGCCCGCTCGGCGCGATGAACAGCAGGCTGATGACTCCGAAAGGGTGAAGATTTCGACCGCTCGCCGGGCGCGCCTCTCAGAGAACACCGCCGACGTGTGTCACGTCTCCGCTCGCCGCACCTTGATTGCTCTCGGAGGGAGTCCGCGTCAAGCTGTCGGCGATGAGACCTGATCGTTATGCGGGCGCGGAGCGGGGCCGCGTGCTGTGCGTGGCCCCCTCCCACCGCACAACGAGCGTCCTCGTGGGGACGTTGCGGTCGCACGGCTTCGAACCACAGCTGCTGCGCGAGAGCTGGAGCGTCGGGGCGACCGCGCGGGCCAGCGGAGCGCGGGCGGTGGTGCTCGACATCGAGATGCCCGGCCTGCGGCCGGTGGAGGTCCTCGCGGACCTGCACCGCGACAGCCCGCGCACGCCGGTCATCGCGCTGACCAGCCCGGAGGCCCGCGACCGCACCGTGTCGACCCTGCGCGCGACGCAGGACGACTACCTGGTGACGCCGTTCCCCATGGAGGAACTGCTCGCCCGCCTGCGCCTGCGCCTCGGCGACGACCGCCCGACCGCCCAGCTCTTCCTGCGCCGCGGCGAGATCATGGTGGACACCGCGCTCGAGCAGGTGTTCGTCGAGAACAAGCCGGTGAGCCTCTCGCGCACCGAGTACGCGGTGGTCGACGCCCTCATCCGCCACCCGCGCGGGCAGGCGATGTCGCAGGAGCAGCTGGTCACGCGCGTGTGGGGTGGGCCGCCGACCTCCAACATCGTCGAGGTCTACATCGGCTACCTGCGCCGCAAGCTCGGGGCCGAGCGGATCCGCACGGTCCGCGGGCGCGGCTACATCCTCGAGGGCTGATCCCTACTCCAGGATCAGGTGCCCGGCGCCGCGGCCGATGACGTAGGTGGGCCAGCCCGGGCCGGGCCCCGTCTCGTAGGTGAGCTGGCGGTCCGGCGCCTCGACCGGCCGGCGCTCCGCGTGCAGGAAGTTCAGCCGCAGCAGGAAGCCCTCGACGGGGCCGGCGGCGGTCAGCCGCGAGTCGACGATCGACATGAGCCGGGCGCGGTCGCTGAACTGGTCGACGATGTCGCAGCGGCAGCCGAAGGCCAGGGTGCCGATCTCGCCGGGCGCGAGGACGCTCTGCCCCGGCGGCAGCGTGCGCCCGAGCTCGGTGCCCGCGTTGATGTAGTCGGCCGCGCTGGCCCAGTTGCCGAAGATCGTCGGGTGCGGCCACGGGATGCCCAGGCCGGCCTGGTGCCCGACCCCGATGCCGGCGACCAGGGCGAGCCCGGTGACGACGGCCCCGGTGACGCGGGCCCGCAGGTCCGCGGCGCCCACGGCGGCGCACAGCGTCAGCAGCGCGAGCGACGGGCAGTAGTACCAGATGTAGGACGAGACGCCCATCGCCGCGTAGGCCGCGTAGTGCGCGGCCGCGGCGAGCCCGGCGGCGACGACGACGCGGTCGAGCAGCCGGTCGGCGCCGCGGGCCCACCGCACGGCGGACGCCACCACCGACACCACGCCGACCCCGGCGACCACGCCGACGACCAGCATCGCGATCGGCCAGCGCACCGCCATGAACAGCGGCCCGTTGCCGAAGACCTCGCCGCCGGGGAAGGCACCGCTGGTCTTGATGATCAGGCTGTCGGGCACGAAGCTGCCCAGCACGAACCACGACCAGACGTGCCACGGCAGCGTGACCAGCACGCCGACGCCCACGGCCAGCAGCGCCCGGCGCCACTCGCGCGGCGCCCGCGCGAGGAAGAGGACGGCGACGAGGACCACGGCGGGCAGGGCCAGGTCGGGGCGCGTGAGCGCCGCGAGGCCCGTGACGATCCCGGCCGCCACGGCGCGGCGGTCCGCCGCGTAGCGCGCGACGCCGACGAGCGTGGCGGCCACCAGGAACGACTCCATGCCCACGACCGCGGCGAAGATCGGCGAGGTCACCAGCAGCCCGACGGTCAGCCCGGCGACGAGCGCCGGGCGGACCCCGACCGACCGCCCGAGCTGCGCCGCCCACACCGCGGTGACCGCGGTGGTCGCGATGAGCACGAGGCCCACGGCGACCGCGGGGCGACCGCTGACGAGGATGCCGCCGATGAGCAGCCAGACGTTCAGCGGCGAGGTGGCCGAGTTGGCGTCGCGGAAGGGCGTCAGGCCCCAGTGGCCGTACTCGACGACGTTCCGGGCGTAGTCGAGCGTGATGTAGGAGTCGTCCGGCATCCCGCGGTACGCGACGAGGAACAGCAGCGCGCCGAGGAGGCCGCCGCCGGCCGCGACGAGGGCCGTCCGCCGGTCCCACCAGCGGCGGCGGGACGCCGGGCCGGGCTCGTCGGGGAGGGTCGGGACGTCCCGCGCCGGGCCGTCCACGGACTGCTCGAGGCCGGTGGCCACGTCAGATCCTCCCCATCCGCCGGCTCCGTCCGTCGCGCGCCCGGTGTCGGCGTCCATATCACCACGACGGCCTACACGTCGTCGTAGCCGGGCTCCCAGCGCGTCGCCCGGACGGCCTCGCGCAGCTCGGCCTCGGTGCGCCGCGGCGCGACCCCGTCGGCGACCGCCTGGAGGCCCACCGCCACGGCCATGTCCTCGGCGAGCTCGCGGACCTGCGCCCACGGCGGGAGCAGCGGGGCGTCGGCGTCGCGCAGCGCCGGCGAGGCGGCCGCGAGCGCGCCGGCGGCGGCGCGCATCATCGCGTCGGTGACGCGCGTGGCGTGCGCGGCGGTGACGGCGAGCCCCATCGCCGGGAAGACGTAGACGTTGTTGCACTGCGCGACGGGCACCTCGCGGCCGTTGCGCCGCAGCGGCGCGAACGTCGAGCCGGTGGCGACGAGGGCCCGGCCCTCGGTCCAGGCGTCGACGTCGGCCGGCCGGGCCTCGGCGTTGGCCGTGGGGTTGGACAGCGGGAAGACGATCGGGCGCTCCACCTTCGCCGCCATCGTCCGGACGATGTCCTCGGTGAACGCGCCGGCCGCGGTCGACAGGCCGAGGAGGACGCCGACCGTCACGTGCTCGACGACGTCGCCGAGCTGCGGGAGCCCCCCGTCGGCACCGAGCCCCCAGTCCGCCACCGCCGCGGGGTCGGTGCCGGCGCGGCGCTGGGCGTCGGAGAGGTCGTCGCGGTCGGCGGTGAGCAGGCCGCGGACGTCGACGAGCCAGCAGCGCGCGAGGGCGTCGGCCTCCGACAGGCCCTCGTCGACCATCTGCTGGGCGACCATCTCCATCACGCCGACGCCGGCCGAGCCCGCGCCGAGCATCACCACGTGCTGGTCGCGCAGCCGCGTGCCCGCCACCGCCGTCGCCCCGCGCAGCGCGCCGAGCGCGACCGCGGCCGTGCCCTGGATGTCGTCGTTGAACGTCAGCAGCCGGTCGCGGTAGCGCTGCAGGATCGGCAGCGCGTGCGGCGTCGCGAAGTCCTCCCACTGCAGCAGCACGTCGGGCAGCTCCGCGCGCACCGCCTCGACGAACCGGTCGACGAACTCGGTGTAGTCGTCGTCGTCGATGCGGTGGTGCCGCCAGCCCAGGTAGAACGGGTCCTCGAGCAGCTCGGCGTTGTCGGTGCCGACGTCGAGCAGGATCGGCAGGGTGCGCGCCGGCGCGATGCCACCGATCAGCGTGTAGAGCGACAGCTTGCCGATCGGGATGCCCATGCCCCCGACGCCCTGGTCGCCGATGCCCAGGATGCGCTGGCCGTCGGTGACGACGATGACGTCGACCTCGTCGTGCGGCCGGTTCCGCAGCGCCTCGCGCAGGTGCTCGCGGTCGGGCCACGACAGGTACAGCCCGCGCGGGCGCCGCCAGATCTCGGAGAATCGCCGGCAGCCCTCGGCCACGGTCGGGGTGTAGACGAGCGGCATCGACTCCGCGACGTGCGCGGCGAGCACCGAGTAGAAGAGCCGCTCGTTGCGGTCCTGCAGCGAGCGCAGGTAGACGTAGCGGTCGAGGTCGCTGGCCAGCCGCTGGACCTCCGACCAGCACCGGCCCACCTGCTCGGAGAGGGTCTGCACCCCCGCGGGCAGCAGGCCGAGCAGCCCGAGGCGCCGCCGCTCGGCGTCGGTGAACGCGGTGCCCTTGGTGCGGTGGGGGTCCGCCAGCAACCGCCGTCCTCGTTCCACGTGGCCCACCCTGGCCCGTCCGGGGGGCACAGCGCGAGGGCTCGAGGCGAGGGTCAGGCGGGGAAGAGGGTGTCCTCGCGCTGCGCGGGGTCGCCGCCGACGCGGATGAACCACTCGGTGCCGAACGCCAGCGCGAACCGGTCGTCGTCGAGCGTGAGGAAGAAGGAGTCGTCGGCGATCTGGCTGCGGTGCGCCCGCATGGCCGCCCGCTTGGCGTCCAGCCACGGGGTGACGTCGACGCGCGTCGTCAGCTCCTCCTCCGGCGACCCGAACCCCTCGGGGTCCAGGTCCGGGGCGTCCTCGCCGACCTCCCGCGCCATCGCGATCATCTTGCGGAACTCGTCGCGGTTCTGGGTCGCCTCGTAGACCCGCGGCGTGCCGGCGATCTCACCGGCGCGCCGGCCGACGCGGTGGACCTGGATGTGGTCGGGGTGGCCGTAGCCGCCGATGCGGTCGTAGCAGGTGAGGACGTCCGCGTCCTCCTCGCGCAGGATCGCCGCGAGCCGCTGCGCGGCCTCCTCGACGTCGGCGGACCAGAACGAGCCGGACGCGCCGTTGGTCTCGGTGTCGACCATGCCGGAGTCGACGTAGCCGAGGAACTCGACGCGGGCGACGCCGAGCACCTCGGCGGCCTCGTGCGTCTCGCGGACCCGCCGGTCGGCCAGCGTCTCGCCCTCGTCCAGCACGCCGGGCACGATCTCGCCGTGCTCGCCGCGGGTGGCGACCACCAGCACCACGCGGTGCCCGGCGTCCGCGGCCGCGCGCATGACACCGCCGCACGCGATGCACTCGTCGTCGGGGTGAGCGTGGAAGCTGACCATCGTCGCCACGGGGACGAGCGTAGTGACGCCCGGTCAGGCCAGCGCGAACGACACCACCAGCACGAGCACCACCAGCAGCAGCACCGCGAGCGCGGCCAGGATCGCGCCGGCCCGCGGGCCCGGTCCGCGGGCGAACAGCTCGCGTCCCTGCAGGCCCTCGGAGCGTGCCGCGGCGCTCGCCCACGGCGGGGCCGTCTCCTCCGGACGCGCCACCCCGCCCCCGGCAGCGCGGGCGGGCACCGCGCCGGGCACGAACTGCGT
>CADCTH010000069.1 GCA_902805495.1 uncultured Actinomycetospora sp. | reverse complement strand
CGCGGCGAGGGCGTCGCGGGCCAGATCCGCGCCGCGTCGGGGCGACGGATCCGCACCCTGATCGCCCGATCCGGGGGTGTGGACAGCGTCCCCGGGACCCTCGCCCTGCTCCGCCCCCGGATCCGGGGACGGACGAGCACCCGGGACAGATCTCCCACCCGAGTCGTCCACAGCATCCACAGGTCTGTCCCCAGCTCGAGGGTCATCGTCACGAGTCCGGCCCACCAGTCGCACCCCCTGACGTCCGACTCGCCGCCCGTTCCTCACTCACCGTGCCCGCTTCGATCACGAAGCGTGCCCCGTGCAGGTCGGACGGCACGTCGTCGTCCACGGCCGCGGTGACGAGGACCTGCTCGGCCCGCCCGGCCGTCCGCGCGAGGGCCCGCCGACGCCGAGCATCCAGCTCGGCGAAGACGTCGTCGAGCACCAGCACCGGTTCGGACCCCTCGCGGCGCAGCAGCTCGAAGCCACCGAGACGCAGCGCGAGCGCCAGCGACCACGACTCGCCGTGGCTGGCGTAGCCCTTGGCCGGTCCCTCGCCGAGGACGAGCTCGAGGTCGTCGCGGTGCGGGCCGACGAGGCACACCCCGCGCTCGATCTCGTGGGTGCGCCGGCGGCGCATCTCCTCGAGCAGCCCCGCCTCGAGGTCCTCGACCGGCGGGACGTCGGCGCCGCCGCCGCCGAGCTCGTCGATCGCCGCGACCTTCGAGCGGTAGCGCGCGCCCACCGGCACGGACTCGGGGGCGACCTCGGCGTAGGCGTCGCGGACGTGCGGGGCCAGCACCGCCGTGAGCTCGAGGCGCCCGGCGACGAGCACGGCGCCGGCGCGCGCGAGGTGGGCGTCCCAGACGTCGAGGGTGCTCGTGTCGCCGCGGGCGTTGCGGGCGGTCTTGAGCAGCGCCGAGCGCTGGCGCAGCACCTTGTCGTAGTCGGCGCGTGCCCCGGCCCACCGCGGCGCGCGGGCGACGAGGAGGTCGTCGAGCAGGCCGCGGCGCTCGCCCGGGTCGCCGCGGACCAGCGCCAGGTCCTCGGGCGCGAAGACCACCGTGCTCACGATGCCGAGGATCTCGCGGGGGCTGCGCACCGGCGCGCGGTTGACCCGCGCGCGGTTGGCCTTCCCGCTGGCGATCTCGACCTGCACGGTCAGCTCGCGGCCCTCGTTGACCACGACCGCACGGATCGTGGCCGACGCGGTGCCGCGGCGGATCAGCGGCGCATCGCCGGCGACGCGGTGCGACGAGAGGGTGGCGAGGTAACCGACGGCCTCGACCAGGTTGGTCTTGCCCTGGCCGTTGGCCCCCACGAGCACCGAGACCCCCGGCGCGAGGGTCAGGTCGGCCTGCTCCCAGGAGCGGAAGTCGGTGACCGACAGCTGTCTGACGTACATCCGTCTTCCCGTCGCCGGCGCTCGCCCCGCTCGTCCCGCTGCGGGGTCAGCCCCCCGTCGGCGGCTCGTTGGCGGCGTCGCCCGCCTTGTGGGTGGCGTGGCCGCCGAACTGGGCGCGCAGCGCGGCCACCGCCTTCATCGCCGGCGAGTCGGTCTGGCGCGAGGCGAACCGGGCGAACAGCGCCGCCGAGATCACCGGCGCGGGCACGGCGTGCACGATGGCCTCGTCGACCGTCCAGCGTCCCTCGCCGGAGTCCTCGGCGTAGCCGGTGATCTGGTCGAGCTTCGGGTCGGCCTCGAGGGCGCGGACCATGAGTTCGAGCAGCCAGCTGCGCACCACCGTGCCGCGGCTCCAGGCCTTCATCACCGCGCCGACGTTGTCGACCGGGCCGCCGGCGCTCAGCAGCTCGTAGCCCTCGGCGTAGGCCTGCATGAGGCCGTACTCGACGCCGTTGTGCACCATCTTCGCGTAGTGGCCCGCGCCGACCGGGCCGGCGTGCACGAAGCCCTCCTCGCGGGGGCCCTCGGGGCGCAGGGCGTCGAAGACGGGCAGCAGCCGCTCGATGTCGCCCGCGTCGCCGCCGGCCATGAGCCCGTAGCCCTCGGTGCGCCCCCAGACCCCGCCGGAGACGCCGCAGTCGACGTAGCGCACGCCGTGGCCGTCGAGCAGCTCGGCGTGCACCGCGTCGTCGGTGAACTTGCTGTTGCCGCCGTCGACCACCAGGTCGCCGGCCTCGAGCAGGTCGGCGAGGCTCCGGACCGTCGAGTGCGTCGCCTCGCCCGCCGGGACCATCAGCCAGATCGTGCGCGGGGCCGCGAGGGCCTTGGCGAGCTCGTCGAGCGACCCCACGTCCCCGGACCCGTCGTTGGCGTACCCGACGACCTCGTGCCCCGCGGCACGCAGCCGCTCGGCCATGTTGCCGCCCATGCGCCCGAGTCCGACCATCCCCAGCTGCACGTCGGATTTCCTCTCGTGGGCCGCCCCGGAGAGGGGCGCTCGGTGTGGTGCGTGCGGTGCGGCCGGGTCAGCCCGGCAGGCGCACCGGCATCAGGAGGTAGAGGTAGCCGGGGCGCGGGTCCGGGAGGTCGTCGCCGCCCTCGCCCGGACCGGGCTCGACGGCGGTGGCGCCGGCCCCGGCCGGCTCGTCGTCGGCGCCCGCGTCGGCGGACTCACCGGGAGGGGTGGCCGGGCGCAGCAGCGCGGGGCGGCTCGGCGTGGTGAACGACAGGTGGGCGTGCTCGGCGCCGAGCGCGCCCAGGCCGTCGAGCAGGTAGCCGGGGTTGAACGCGATGGTCAGCGGCTCGCCGACGAACCGGCAGGACAGCTCCTCCTCGGCGCTGCCCTCGTCGTCGCCGCCGGCGGTGAGGCGCAGCGTGTCGTCGGCGAACTCGAGGCGTACCTGCGTCCCGCGCTCGGCCACGAGCGAGACGCGCTTGATGGCCTCGACCAGCGGCGCGATCTCGAGCACCGCGGCCGACGTGTGCTCCTTGGGGAGCAGCTGGCGGTAGCGCGGGAACTCGGCGTCGAGCAGGCGCGTGGTGGAGCGCCGCCCGCCGCCGGCGAGGCCGAGCAGCCCGTCGCCGCGGGCCAGGGCCATCTCGATGCGCGAGCCCGACGACGTCAGCGTCTTGGCGGCCTCGGCCAGCGTCTTGGCCGGCGCGAGCAGCGCGACCTCGCCCTGCTCGCCGCCGCCCGCGCCCTCGCCCGGCTCCCAGCCGAACTCGCGCACCGCGAGGCGGAACCGGTCGGTGGCCGCCAGCGTCAGCGTCGACCCGTCGATCTCGATGCGGACGCCGGTGAGCACCGGCAGCGTGTCGTCGCGCCCGGCGGCCACGGCGACCTGCGAGACGGCCTGGGCGAACACCTCGGGCGCGAGCGCCCCGGCGACCGGCGGCATCTCGGGCAGCTGCGGGTAGTCCTCGGCCGACATGGTCGGGAGGCTGAAGCGGGCGTTGCCGCAGGCGATGGTGGCGCGCGGGCCGTCGACCGTGACGTCCACGGGGTGGGGCGGCAGGGCGCGGGTGATGTCGGCGAGCAGCCGGCCCGAGACCAGCGCGCGGCCACCGTCGCCGATCATCGCCGGCACCTCGACGCGGGCCGAGACCTCGTAGTCGAAGCCGGAGACCGTCAGCGTGCCGTCGCCCTCGGTGTCGAGCAGGACGCCGCCCAGGACCGGGACGGGCGCACGGCTCGGGAGGCTGCGGGCGACGAAGGCGACAGCGTCGGCGAGAGCGTCTCGTTCGACGCGGAACTTCATCGCGGGTCCTCCCCCTGCTGGGCCGGTGCGGCTCGCCGTCCGGCGGTGCACCCCGGCGCGGGTGCATCACGGTAGAGCCTGCAACAGGGGTCCGACACTCCGGGCCCGATCTCGATCCGAGCCGATCGGGTACGCCTCGCGAGGTCTCGGAGCGGTCTCGGCGCTCCGTCCACACCACCTGTTCTTCTGTAGTTCTCTGGAGAGAGAAAGACAGCAGTACCAGTAGGTCCTGTGCGCGGTGTGGACGGTGGCCGTCCGCGCAGGTCGGCGGCCTCGAGCCCGTGTGGACACCTCGGCCGGCGGGGTCCCCGGATCCGGGGACGGATCGGCGTGTCCGGTGGACAGCTCGTCCCGGCACCGTCCCGTCCCGTCCCGCTCCACCGCCGCGACGAGGATGTCCACAGACTTGTCCCCAGCTGTGGGTCGATCGGGAGTCGACCGGTCGCCGTGTGCTACCGGCCCCGGTGCTCGGCGCCGATCACCGTCGACTCGGCGTTCGGCGCTGCTCCACCGGTCACGCTCCGTCGCTCGACGTGGCGCACGATCTCGACGCAGAGTGACGGTCTCCGGGGTTCGCGACCGGTGCCCGAACAGGCATCGCGAGCGAACGGGGAGTTCGCGCGCGTAGAAGCAGCGAGTCAGGGGAGCACGCCGATAGGGCGTTCGCTGCTCCAGGGGCGCGCTCAGCCGCGGGCGCGCTGCTTGATGCGCGCGGTGAGCTCCTGGACCTGCTCGTAGGTCCGGCGGCGCTCGGCCATCTCCTTGCGGATCTTCTTGTCCGCGTGCATGACCGTCGTGTGGTCGCGGTTGCCGAACATCTGCCCGATCTTGGGCAGGGAGAGGTCGGTGAGCTCGCGGCAGAGGTACATGGCGATCTGGCGGGCCAGGGCGAGCGCCTTGGTCTTGCCGGGGCCGCAGAGGTCGTCGATGGACACGGAGTAGAACTCGGCGGTCACGGCCATGATCGTCGGCGCGGTGATCTCCGACTGCCGCGAGTCGGGGATGAGGTCGCGCAGGACGATCTCGGCGAGCTGCAGGTCGATCGGCTGCCGGTTGAGCGACGCGAACGCCGTGACGCGGATGAGCGCGCCCTCGAGCTCGCGGATGTTGCGCTCGATGCGGTCGGCGATGAACTCGAGGACCTCGGGCGGGGCGGCCATCCGTTCGCCGGCGGCCTTCTTGCGGAGGATGGCGATGCGGGTCTCGAGCTCGGGGGGCTGGATGTCGGTGATCAGGCCCCACTCGAACCGCGTGCGCAGGCGGTCCTCCAGCGTCTCCAGCCGCTTGGGCGGCCGGTCGGAGGACACGACGATCTGCTTGTTCGCGTTGTGCAGCGTGTTGAAGGTGTGGAAGAACTCCTCCTGGGTGCCTTCCTTGCCCTCCAGGAACTGGATGTCGTCCACGAGCAGCACGTCGACGTCGCGGTAGCGGCGCTGGAACGCGATCTTGCGGTCGTCGCGCAGCGAATTGATGAAGTCGTTGGTGAACTCCTCGGTCGACACGTAGCGCACGCGCATGCCCGAGAAGAGGCGCTGGGCGTAGTGCCCGACGGCGTGCAGCAGGTGCGTCTTGCCGAGCCCGGAGTCGCCCCAGACGAACAGCGGGTTGTACGCGCGGGCCGGCGCCTCGGACACCGCGACGGCCGCGGCGTGGGCGAAGCGGTTCGAGGCCCCGATGACGAACGTGTCGAACGTGTACTTCTCGTTCAGCCGCGTCTGCGAGCGCGGGGCGCCGCGCGCGGGGTCGGGGCCGGTGTCGCGCAGCTCGTTCGGCTCGCCCGGGCCCCGGGGCGTCCAGATCTCGTGGACGGCGGCGAGGCCGTCGCGGACCTCGTCGACCTCCTCCTCGGGGTGCGCCCGGTCGGGGTTGTACGTCACGCGCCCGACACCCGCGGCCGCGGCGATGGCCTCGGCCCGGTGCGACGAGGTGGGCGCGCCGGGCGACGAGGTCGCGGCGAGGTAGCCCGTGTCGGGACCCGAGTCGGCGGGGCGGTGCCCGTCGCCGGACGGGTGGCCGCCCTCGGGCGACACGTTCGCGCGGGGTAGCGGGGAGGTGCTCGGCCCGATGTCGGGCGCCGGGCGGGCGCTGTGGTCGACGCGCACCGCGAGCGAGACCGGCCGGCCGATGTGGCGGGAGAGCGCGGCGACGATCGGCTCGCGCAGGGCCCGCTCGATGGCCTCCTTGGCGAACTCGCTCGGCGCGGCTAGCAGGGCGGTGTCGTCGAGCAGGCCGAGGGGGCGCGTCACGCGCACCCACGCCCGCTGCTGGGGGGAGAGGGCGGCGCCGCCGATCGCACCGGCGGTGAGCTCGGAGACGACCCGGCCACAGGTCTCGTCCAGGTCGAAGAGCTGGTCCGACACCCGGCACCCCCTCCGTCCCCTGCCCCGGCGTGCGAGGTCGTCCCGGTCCGTCCGCGGGCGTGCGCGTCCACAATCCTGTCCACAACTGTGCACGACGGATCGCGGGCGGAGACGCGTGGGTCCCGGCGAAGCCCCCCGGCGCCCGGGGCGCGGTGTCCACCCGTGGTGGCGGCGTGACCCGTCCCGGCGGGACCCGCGACCACGGCGGGAGCAGGACGCTAACAAGGCAGCCGACCGGGCCACAACCTCCCCCCGCGCGGCGGTCGCCGACCGGGGTGCCCGTGGGGCACGGGTCACCGGCTACCCTGGACTCGACCGGAGTCGGCGCCCGTGCGGGTGGCCGGCACTGACCGTGCTGCCGCGATCGCGCGGCGCGTTGGAGCAGGAGAACTCGAAAGTGGCCAAGGGCAAGCGCACGTTCCAGCCGAACAACCGTCGCCGGTCGAAGACCCACGGCTTCCGGCTGCGCATGCGCACGCGCGCCGGCCGCGCCGTGCTCGCCTCGCGCCGCCGCAAGGGCCGCTAGCAGATCAGCGCCTGACCGGGTCGCCGGCCGGGCCGGCGGCTCGACCCACCCGACGGGGCCCCTCCACCCGAGGCGGTCCCGTCGTCGTGTGTCGGGACCCGTCCACCCGGCCCGGCCCCGTCGTCGCCCTGCGGTCACCCCGGCATCCCCCGTGCTCCCCCGTCCCCTCCGGATCACCCGGCCCCAGGACTTCCGCCTCGTGCTGCGCCGCGGACGGCGCGCCGGGCGGCGCCGGCTCGTGGTGCACGCGCTCGCTGCGTCGGTCGTG
>CADCTH010000068.1 GCA_902805495.1 uncultured Actinomycetospora sp. | reverse complement strand
TCGCGGCCGACCACGCCCGCGTCGGCGACTTCGCCACGGGCACGCTGCTGGCGTCGCGCTACGGGTCCGCGGCCCTCGCCTCCCTCGGGCGCCCGACCACCGGCGCCGAGGGCGGCCGCGCCGCACTGTGCCTCGCGGGCGCCTACAGCGCGGCGGTGGGCACCGCCGACAGCGCCTTCGGCCTGTCGCCGGGCGACCTCGACGAGTCGGTGACGATGCTGCTCGACGAGGACACGGCCTCGCGCGGCACCGACGGCGTCGCCGCCGCGGGCACGGGCTACGAGCGCATCCGCGTCTTCCGCGCCGGCATCACCGGCGGTGCGGACGCCTGCCTGCGCGGGGTCTGAGTGTCAGCGAAGTGGCGTCGCTGACGTTGAGTGTCCGTATCGGTACTTCGATCACCCGGGGTCCGGGGCTCAGTACAGGGCGCGGGCGAGGGCGCGGCGGGCGGTGGTGACGCGCTCGTCCTCGGTACCGAACAGCTCGAAGAGCCCGACGAGGTGGGTGCGCACGCGGTCGCGGTCGTCGCCGGCGGTGCGGGCGACGGTGCGCACGAGGCGGTCGAAGGCCTCGCCGACCTGCTGCGAGGCCACCTCGGCGTCGGCGGCCGCGATCTGCGCGTCGACGTCGTCGGGCGCCGCGTCCGCGCGGGCGATCGCCGACGGGTCGGCCGACGCGGCGCGGGCGAGGAACTTGACCTGCGCCAGCGCGGCCTGGGCCTCGGCGTTGGCCGGCTCCGTGGCCAGGATCTGCTCGTAGGCCTGCTGCGCGCCCGCGTAGTCACCCTGCTCGAGGGCGTCCTCGGCCGCGACGAACCGCGGGTCCTCGGGCTCCTCGACGGGCGCCTCGACCTCGCCGTCGCCGCCGCGCGCCTCGGCCGCCGCGATGCCCGGCATCTGCTCGCGCAGCGCGTCGAGCAGCTGGGCGATCCACTGCCGCAGCTGCGGCTCGGGCTGGGCGCCCTGGAACGACGTCACCGGCTGCCCGCCCGCGACGACGATCACCATGGGGATCGACTGCACCTGGAACGCCTGCGAGATGCGCGGGTTGGCGTCGACGTCGATCTTCGCGAGCACCCACGCGCCGCGTCCCTCGGCGGCGAGCTTCTCGAGCACGGGCGAGAGCTGCTTGCAGGGCCCGCACCACTCGGCCCACAGGTCGACGACGACCGGGACGTCCATCGACCGGTCGATGACGTCGGCCTGGAACGACGCCTCGGTGACGTCGAGGACGGTGACCGGCGCACCGGCGCCGTCACCCGGCGGGACGCCGGCGGGACGCTGGGGCGCGGAGGCGGACGGGGACGACGAGGGCGCCGAGGTCCGGGACTCGGCGCGCGCCTTGAGGCCGGACAGGTCGACCGCCCCGGCCATCGCCGAGGACAGGGCAGCGGCCTGGGCCGCCTGGCGTGAATCGGGACGTGCCACGGAGACGAGTCTGCCACCTTCCCGGCGGCGGGCACTCAGCCCCGCAGGCGCTCCTCCACGCGGGCGACCTTCGCCTCGATCTGGCCGGTGTGGCCGGGGCGGATGTCGGCCTTGAGCACCAGCGAGACGCGCGAGCCGTAGCGCCCGGCCGCCTCGGTGGCGCGGCGCACCACGTCCATGACCTCGTCCCACTCGCCCTCGACCGAGGTGAACATCGACGAGGTCTCGTGCGGCAGGCCGGACTCGCGCACGACGCGGACGGCGGCGGCGACGGCCTCGGAGACCGACCCGTCCTCCCCCGCCGACCCGTCCACACCGACACCGGAGGGGGCCACGCTGAAGGCGACGATCACACGGCCAGCCTGCCACGAGCGGGTCGCCCGGGGCGGCCGCTGCTAGGTTCGCCCACGTCATGACCACGTCCGCCCCGCTGCCCTTCGACCCGATCGCCCGGGCCGCGTCCCTCTGGGGCGAGCGGATCGGCGAGCCGCGCACGATGGCCGCGGTCACCAGCGTCATGCGCGTCCAGCAGATCCTCCAGCAGGCCGTGGACGCCGCGCTGCGCCCGCACGGGCTGACGTTCGCGCGCTACGAGGCGCTGGTGCTGTTGCGGTTCTCGCGGGCCGGGTCGCTGCCGATGCGGATCATGGGCGAGCGGCTGCAGCTGCACCCGACGTCGATCACCAACATCGTCGACCGCCTGCAGGGCTCCGGGCTCGTGGCCCGCCGCCCGCACCCCACCGACGGGCGCACGACGCTGGTGGAGATCACCGAGGCCGGCCGCGAGCTGTGCGCGGCGGCCACCGCGTCGGTGACGGCGGTCGACTTCGGGCTGGTCGGGCTCGACGACGACGAGATCGAGGCCCTCACCGGCCTGCTCGCCCGCGTGCGTCACGCCGCGGGCGACTTCGCCTGAGCCCTCGTGAGCACCCCGCCGTCCAGGTGACGCACCTCGTCGACGAGGTCGAGGCCCTCGCCGCGGTGGGCCAGCAGCACCACGGTCCGTCCGCTCGCCGCGTCGAGGAGGTCGGCGACGAGCGCGCGGGCCGTCGCCGGGTCCAGGCCCTCGGTGGGCTCGTCGAGCACCAGCACGGCGGGGTCGACGAGCAGCGCCCGGGCCGCGGCGAG
>CADCTH010000067.1 GCA_902805495.1 uncultured Actinomycetospora sp. | reverse complement strand
TGGGCGCCGAGCACGACCCGGCGGGCCGGGACGCCGCGCGCCTCGAGCCGCGCGGCCACGGCCAGCGCGACCGCAGCGCCCGAGGAGTGGCCCCAGAGCATTACGTCGGGCAGGGCGCGCGCGACGATCTCGCCCGCGACCCGGTCGGCGACCTCGGCGAGCGGGTCGAGCGGCTCGTCGTCGACGGTGGGGTCGTGGCCCGGCAGCTCGACGGCGTGGACGGCGAACCCGGTTCCGCGCAGCCCTGTCGCCAGGGGCCGGAAGGACACGGCGTGCCCACCGGCGGGTGGGACACCGACGACCGTGCCGCGGAGGGGACCGTCGGGTTCGGCGAGCGCCTGGAGCAGCCCCGTGCCCGCGCCGGCCCGCCCGTCCAGCAGCGCCGCGAGGTCGGCGAGGACCGGGTGGCGGGTGATGTCGGAGAGCGAGACCTCCTTGCCCAGCCGCACCGCCATCCTCACCGCGAGGAGCGACGAGGCGCCGCGGTCGAAGAAGTGGTCGTCGCGCCCGACCGCGTCCTCGTCGACCCCGAGCAGCGGCGCCCACACCGCGGCCAGGCGGCGCTCGGTCGGCGTCATCATGCCCGTCCTCCCGTCCTGGCGGCCGCGATGGCCCGGTGACCCGCCGTCTGCGTCTCGGCCATCTCGCGCGCCGGGTTGCCGCCCCACCGCTCGCCCGCAGCGACCTCCTCGCCCTTCATGAGGAAGCAGTCCGCGGCGAGTTCCGCGCCGTCGCCGATCGTCGTGCCGTAGTGGATGAAGGCGCCGACACCGAAGGTCGCGCGGGCCCCGATGACGATGTGGTCGGACTTGAACGCGCCGTCCTCCTGGGAATGGCACTGCAGGACGACGCCCTCGTTGAACGTGCACTCGTCACCGATGGTGGTGAACGTTCGCTCGGTGAGGCTCGCGCCGTCGTCGAAGACGCGCGCGCCGATGCGGACCCCGAGCAGCCGCCAGGCGAGGTTCTTGTAGGGCGTGCCGTTGAACAGCCCGACCCAGGTCGGCACGGCGACCTTCCAGAACCGCTCATGTCGCCAGAAGCCGGGGTCGTAGATCGAGCGGCCCTCCGGCGCCCGGCACATGAGGAAGGTCACGCTGCGATCGACCAACACCAGGCACACCGTGCCCACGGCGAAGATCAGCAGCTGGCCGGCCAGCATCTCGAGCGCCCCGAGCCGCACGGGCACCGACGCGATGCAGGCGACCAGCACCGCCGTCACGAGGAAGAGCGACCATCCGACGAGCAGGTAGAGCGCGATGGTCACCGCGTTGTGCCGGTTCTTGGCCGCCAGGCCCCGCGCGAGCTCCTCGGGGCCGAGGTCGAGGGCGCTGTCGCGGGCCACCGTGCGCGGGATCTCGAAGCTCGGCGACCCGAGCAGCCCGACGCCCTCACGGATCGGACCGTCGACCGGGACCATCACCTTGGTCCCGAGCAGGCAGTCGTCGCCGGTGCGGCCCTGCGGGGGGTAGTGGATGCGGTTGCCCAGGAAGTTCCTCGCACCGATCGCCGTGGGCGAAACTCGGAACGAGGTAGCGGACAGGTCGGCGTTCATCGCCGACAGGCCGTCCGCGACGACAGTCCCGCTCCCGACCTGTGTGAGGAACGGATTTTCGTGCTTCTGCATCATCCCGAAGTTCGACCCGGTCTGCACCAGCGGTCGCAGACGCCAGCCGACTCGACCGAGATAGTGGGCGATGGCCGAGCTGTCGCCGAACAGGTAGTTGAAGGCGGCGACGTTGCTGAGCGCGGCCACCGTGCGGTGCTGCCAGAACCGCAGGCCGTAGAGGGGGTAGATGCGGCCGGGACGGAGCCCGATCGCGAACAGCCGGGGAATCGTGGCGACCAGCAGCAGCCCGACGATCAGCAACCCGAAGACCACGATCATCGACACGACGGCGGTCTCGATCCAGAACAACCGGCTGGTCAGCGTCCCGGACGGGGGCTCGATGAGGATCCGGAGCTGGGGGAGCTCGGTGATGAGCAGCGTACCGAGGCCGACGGCGACGGGCAGCAGCACGGCGAGCAGGACCGTGAGGGAGACCAGCGGGTACAGGACCTTGCGCAGCAGGCCGCACCGCATCGGGGGCACCGTCGGGTAGACCGTGTCGGTCGGCCGGGCGGGCGATCCGTGCCAGGTCTCCCCGGCTGGGACAGCCTGCCCGCGGTGCAGCGAGGAGCTGTGCCCGATGGTGGCGGCATCACCGATCTCGGTGTCGATGTCGATGACGACGGCCTCGCCGACCACGGCGTCGCGCCCGATCGCTACCGGGCCGATCTGGATGCGGCCGTCGTGGGCGCGGTAGCCCGACAGGAACGTGTCGGTGCGGACGAGCGCGCCCGCGCCCACGGTCAGCAGGTCGGTGGCCACCGGCACGTGCGCGGTCAGCAGGACGGCGCCCTTGCCGATCCGGGCGCCCAGGGCGCGCAGGTAGAGCAGGAAAAGGGGCGTGCCGGCGAAGAGCACGAGGGGATTGGACCGCACGAGGATCTTGACGATCCAGAACCGGAAGTACCTCAGGCCCCACACCGGGAACTCCTGCGGCCGGCAGCGACCGACGAGCAGCCACTTCAGCACGATCGGGAGCACGGACAGGGCGGTGAACGAGAAGGCCCCGACGGCGACCGCGCGCAGGTAGAGGTGGAGCTCGTCCGGAGCGGTCGCGAGCCACTCGAATGCCCACGTGACGATGATGGCCGCGATGTACGTGTAGCCGAGGAAGAACAGCAGCTGCGCCGCGCCGCAGAGGACGTAGGCGAGCCGCCCGAGCCGGCGGACGGAGGGCGCGTCGGTCCCGGGCGACGACGCGGCCGCGGCGGGCGCCGTCGACGGTGCCGCCTCGGTCGC
>CADCTH010000066.1 GCA_902805495.1 uncultured Actinomycetospora sp. | reverse complement strand
CTCGCGGCCGTCGCGATCGGCGGGCTGGGCGGGTCGGGCTCCTCGCAGGGCACCGCGCTCGGCGAGCCGGTGCCCGACGCCGCGCCGTCGGAGGCCGCACCGGGGTCGATCGAGCAGGTCGCGGCCGCCGTGCTGCCCAGCGCCGTGCAGATCCGCGGGGCGGCGGGCGAGGGCTCGGGCGTCGTGCTCTCCGCCGACGGCCTGATCATGACCAACAACCACGTGCTGCAGGCCGGCCAGGGCGGCGGCCTCGAGGCCGTGTTCTCCGACGGCCGCACCGCGCCCGTGCAGATCGTCGGCACGGCGCCCGCCGCCGACATCGCCGTGGTGCGGGCGAGCGGGGTGACCGACCTGCGGGCCGCGAGCCTCGGCAACTCCGACCAGCTCCGGCAGGGCCAGACCGTCGTCGCCGTCGGCTCGCCGCTGGGCCTTTCGGGCACGGTCACCACCGGCATCGTCAGCGCGCTGCAGCGCCCGGTGGAGGCCGGCGGCTCGGGGGCCGGCCAGAGCAGCGTCCTCGACGCCATCCAGACCGACGCCGCGATCAACCCCGGCAACTCCGGCGGCCCGCTCGTCAACGGCCGGGGCGAGGTGATCGGGGTCAACACCGCGATCGCCAGCGTCACCGGCAGTGCGGGCCAGGAGGCCGGCTCGATCGGCCTCGGGTTCGCGATCCCCATCAACCAGGCGCGGCGGCTCGCGACCGAGCTGGTCGACACCGGGCGGGCCACGCAGGCCGTCATCGGCGTCGGGGTGGCCGACGCGGCCCGGCGCGGCGCGGCGATGGCCGACGTGCAGCCCGGCTCGCCGGCCCAGGCGGCGGGCATCGTCGCCGGGGACGTCGTCGTGCGGGTGGACGACCGGCCGATCGAGGACGCGAACGCGTTCGTCGCGGCGATCCAGTCCCGGGCCCCGGGCCAGACCGCGAACCTCACGCTGGCCTCGCCCGGCGGGGGTCAGCGCCAGGTCACCGTGACCCTGGGCAGCCGGGTGATCGGCGGCCGCTGACGGGGCCGGCCTGACCCGACGGGGGCGTCCCGCGCCGGGTCAGACCGGCGCGAGCTCCACGAAACAGCGGTCGCCCTCGGTGCGGGCGCGGATCGTGAGCCCGGCCTCGGCGGCCACCTCGTCGACGGCGTGCGGGCCGAGCACCGCCCACGGGAACCACGGGCCGGCGTCCAGGGCCTCGAGCACCGTCAGGCCGTCCACCGGCTCGTCGCCGTCGGTGCTCTCGAGGTAGGCCGTGCCGCACCAGAGGCCGGCACCGGGCGTGAGCTCGAGCAGGATCGTGCCACCGTCGGCGAGCAGCGCGCGGCAGCGGCGCAGCAGCGACACCGGGTCGCCGCCGATGCCGATGTTGCCGTCGGCGAGCACGACGTGCTGCCAGCGGCCCTCGCCGGGGAGGCGCTCGAACGCGTCGCGGTGCAGCACCGCGGCGCCGCGCTCCAGGCAGCGCTGGACGGCCTGGACCGACACGTCGACGCCGAGGGCCGGGACGCCGCGGTCGGCCAGCGCCACGACCAGCCGGCCCGGTCCGCAGCCCAGGTCCAGCGTCGCGCCGGCGCACCGGGCGAGCAGCCAGTCGTCGTCGGCGTCGGCGTCGTCGTGCCAGCGCTGCACGGCCAGGGGCAGCACGACACCGTCGCCGCGCACGAGCCGCTGGCGTCGTCCCGCCAGCGCCGCGTCGAACACCGCGCCGGTCTCGACCGGCTCTACGGGGTGCCGGATCGCCGACGCCAGTGGTGTCGACGTCATGGGGGTCATCGTGGGAGGCCTCCGGGAACGGGGAGACGGACCGGGGAGCTCGACCGCGGGACGAGGAGCTGGTCCGCGACGGCACGGGCGAAGCGGCCGGTGGGCACGAGGTCGGCGACCGCGACGGCGTCGACGGGGGTGTCCACGTCGGACAGGGGCGGCAGCTCGACCACGCGCGCCGGGTCGAGCCCGGGGTGCCCCGCCCGCAGCGCCGCGAGCGTGCGCGGGCCGGTGTCGTCGCGGGAGGTCGGGACCGCGGCGATGACCGCCGCCCGGCGCGGGTCGGCCAGGGCGAGCGCCCACCAGCCGCCGTCGAGGGCGAGGCCGAGGGCGGCGTCCGCCGCACCGTCGGCGACGAGGTCGAGCGCGTCGGCGAGCAGCACCGCGTCGACCTGCGGGGTGTCCATGCCGATCTGCACGGTCGTCGCGCCGGGGTACGCGGCGGCGACGTCGTCGTGGGCGGCGGTGATGCGCTCGCCCAGCGAGTGGCCCCGCTGAGGGACGACCACGGTGCCGGCGAGCGCGTCGACGATCTCGTCGGCGCGCTCGGCGAGGCGCGGGTCGCCCTCGAGGGCGACGACGACGCGAGCGTCGGGCACCGCTTCGGCGGCCTCGAGCGTGTCGAGCAGGGCCGCGGCCGCGATGCCGGCGGCACCCTCGGGCGTCGCGGCCGGCATCAGCCGGGTCTTCACACGGCCCGCGACCGGGGCCTTCGCCAGGACGAGGACGACCCTCGTCCCGGACTCACTGGTCCGCATGGCAGACCTGTTCGTACGGGGTGTCCTGATCGGTTCGACCCCGTCGCCCATCAGCGTGTGTCCCGTCCGCCGGCGGTCGCCGCGGGACGGGTGCGCGCGACGGCCACGGACATGTCGCGCACGGCGCGGACGGTGCCCCGGACCGAGCCCGACACCTTGGACCGCCCGCCGACCCGCGGGCGGTAGGCGACGTCGACCTCGCGGATCCGCCAGCCCGCGGCCCCGGCCCGGATCAGCAGCTCGAGCGGGTAGCCGAAGGCGCGGTCGGCGATGCCGAGGTCGAGCAGCGCCTGCCGGCGGGCCACGCGGATCGGGGCGATGTCGCGCACACCGACCCCCCGCGTCCGCATCAGCCCCGAGAGCACGAGGTTGCTCACGCGGGCGTGCCAGGGCCAGACGCCGCGCGCCTGGGGCACGCGGCGGCCGACCACGAGGTCGGCGTCGGTGTCGAGCAGCAGGCGCACCATCGCCGGCAGCTCGGCGGGGTCGAGCGAGCCGTCGGCGTCGATCACCGCGACGACCTCGGTGCGCGTCGCCTCCAGGCCGGTGTGCACCGCGGCGCCGTAGCCATTGCGGGTCTCGTGCACCACGAGGGCGCCGAGGCGCTCGGCGATCTCGGGGGTGCCGTCGCTGGACCCGTTGTCGCAGACGACGGCGTCGAAGCCGTCGGGCAGGGCGGCCAGGACGCCGGGCAACGCGTCCGCCTCGTCGAGGCACGGGAGCACCACGTCCACATGACCTTCCATCGCGGTCACGCTATGAGGTCGCACGTGAACCCGCCGCGTGGGGTCGGTCGGCCACGACCGAAGGGGTGTGGCCCTTCCAGGCGTGCGGCGGACGGCCCGTCCGGGGGAGGACGACCGCCCGGGCGGCCCTCCTCACGCCGGGGTCACGGCGCGGCCGTACCGTCCGGCGTGATGACGACCGCGCTGCGGGGACGCCCCGGATCCGCCGACGAGCCCGCCTCGCCGGCGCGACGACCCCTGCGCCTGCGGGGTGACCTGATCGCGGTGGTGCTCGCCGCTCTGCTGGTCACGGCGTCGTCCGTGGTCGGATGGTCGCTGATCGAGGCCGGTGTCCCGGTGCTCGTGGGGTGGCCGCCGCTGCTGGCGTCGTGGCTCCCGCACGTCGGTCCGGGCACCGTCCCCGCCGTCCTCGTCGCGCTCCTCGTGGCCCTCGGCGGGCCCGCGGTCGCCCGGCGGCTGCGGTGGGGCCCGCTGCTCGCCGTCGCCTACGCGGCGTCACTGGCGTGGACGTTCGCGCTCGCGACGATCGACGGGTGGTATGTCGGGATCGCCGAGCGGCTGGCCACGCCGTCGGAGTACCTGGCCGAGATCCCGCGCACGCCCGACATCGCGGTCTTCCTCCAGACGTTCGCCGACCGCATCGCCGGTCAGACGCCCGACAGCCTCGTGACGCACTCCGCGGGGCACCCGCCGGCGGCGACGCTGGTGTACGTCCTGCTCGACCGCCTCGGGTTCCCCGGCGGCGAGTACGCCGGCGTCGTCAGCGCCGTGGTCGGCGCCTCGGCGGTGGTCGCCGTCGGCGTGACCCTGGGCGCGCTCGCCGACCGCGACCTCGCGCGCACCTACCTGCCGTTCGGTGTCCTCTTCCCCGGCGCGGTGTGGGTCGGGGTGTCGGCGGACGGGATGTTCGCGGCGGTGCTGGCCTGGGGCGTGGCGCTGCTCGCGCTCGGGGCGGTGCGCCGCAGCGTGGGCGGCGCCGTGCTGTGCCTGCTCGGTGGCGTCGTGCTCGGGCTGTCGCTGTTCCTGTCCTACGGCCTGGTGCTGGCGGGCCTGCTGCCGATCGCGGTGGCGCTCGTGACGCGGCGCGTGGTCCCGCTGCTCGTCGGCGGCGTCGGCGCCGGGCTGGTGGTGGCGGCCTTCGCCGCCGCGGGGTTCTGGTGGTACGAGGGCTACGAGCAGGTGACGATCCGCTACTACGAGCCGTTCGAGTACGGCCTGCTGCGGCCCTACGAGTACTGGTGGTGGGCCAACCTCGCGGCCGCCGCCGTGGTGCTCGGGCCGGCCGTGGTCGTCGCGCTGCGCCGGGCCGTGTGGCGCCCGCGCGCCGTGCCGCCGGCGCTGCTCGCGCTCGCCGCCGCGGGGTGTGGCGCGATCCTCGTCGCCGACGTCTCGGGGCTGTCGAAGTCCGAGGTCGAGCGCATCTGGCTGCCCTTCGCGCTCTGGATCGTGCCCCTCGCGGCGCTGCTGCCCCGGCCCGCGGCGCGGTGGTGGCTGCTCGCCCAGGCCGCCCTGGCCCTCGCCGTCAACCACCTGCTGCTGACGGTCTGGTAGCGCGCGCCTCGATGGCAGCGAACGTGCTGTTCGCTGCTTCTACGCGCACGAAGTCCCCGTTCGTCCCGGGGCCCGCGTCAGCCGACGGCGTCGCGCAGCGGGTCGGGGGCGAAGGCGGCGATGCCCTCGGTGAAGCTGGTGCGGGCGCGGAAGCCGAGCAGCTCCGCGGCGCGGGCGGGGTCGGCGGTGACGTGGCGGACGTCGCCGGGCCGTGCGCCGCCGACGACCTGCGGCGCCGGCCCGCTCATGGCCTCGGCGAGGGTCGTGGCCAGGTCGCCGATCGTGCGGACCTCGCCCGAGCACACGTTGAGCGGGACGCACCGCCCCTCCGCGGCCGGCGCCTCCAGGGCGGCGACGTTGGCCTCGGCGACGTCGGTGACGTGCACGAAGTCGCGCCGCTGGCGCCCGTCCTCCATGACGCGCGGGGCCTCGCCGCGCTCCAGCGACGAGCGGAAGATCGACGCGACGCCCGCGTACGGCGTGTTCTGGGGCATCCGGGGCCCGTAGACGTTGTGGTAGCGCATCGCCCACACCCGCCCACCGGTCGCGCGCGCCCACGCCACCGCGAGGTGCTCCTGCGCGAGCTTGGTGGCGGCGTAGGTGCTGCGCGGCTCCAGCGGCGCGTCCTCGGGGATGAGCTCGCCGGCGAGGTCGCGCCCGCAGTGCGGGCACGGCAGGTCGTAGCGGCCGGCGTCGACGTCGGCCTGCGTGCGCGCGGGCGCCGGGACGACCCCGTGCTCCGGGCACGAGTAGCGGCCCTCGCCGTAGACCACCATCGAGCTCGCCATCACCAGCTCGCGGTGCCCCGAGCGGTACATCGCGGCCAGCAGCACCGCGGTGGCGAGGTCGTTGTTCTCGACGAAGCCCGGCGCGTCGTCCGGGTCGACGCCGTGGCCGACCATTGCGGCCTGGTGGCACACCGTGTCGACCTGCGGCAGCAGGCGGTCGAGCAGGTCGGCGTCGCGGACGTCTCCGTGCACGATCTCGTGGCGGTCGAGCCACGGCGGCGCCTTGCCGGCCGCGTGCGCCTGGGGGAGCAGGGCGTCGAGCAGCACGGGCGTGTGGCCCCGCTCGGCGAGGAGGTCGGCGATGTGCGAGCCGATGAACCCGGCCCCACCCGTGAGGAGTACGCGCACGGAGCGCACGCTAGCCACCGCAGGCGTGGTCGGCGCGGACGGGCTGATCCGCCCCCACTACGTTGGGCGTCATGGAGAACCGGCCGCCACTCGGCGGCGAGGAGGAGTTGTTGGGGCGGGCTCTCGTCGTCGTCGTCGACGACCGGGTCAGCCGGGGTGAGTCGTCGGACACGATCGGCCCGCTGGTCACCGAGCTCCTCGGGGAGGCCGGGCTGGTGGTGGACGGCACGATCGTGGTGCCGGGCGAGGCGGTGGCGATCCGCAACGCCCTCAACACCGCGGTGATCGGCGGCGTGGACGTCGTGGTCACCGTCGGCGGCACCGGGGTCTCGCCGCGCGCCGTGACCGCGGACGCCACCACGGGCGTCATCGACCGCCCCATCCCCGGCATCGCCGAGGCCATCCGCGCCTCGGGCCTGGCCGCGGGCGCCGTCGACGCCGGCCTCGCCCGCGGGCTCGTCGGCGTCTCCGGCAGCACCCTCGTCGTGAACCTCGCCTCCTCGCGCGCCGCCGTGCGCGACGGGATGGCGACGCTCACGCCGCTGATCTCGCACGTCATCGCCGAGCTCTCCGGGATGGAGGAGCACTGACCTCCGGGGCGGAAGCGACGGGGGGCCCCGACGAGCGTGACGAGGCCCGGCGCCGGGCCGCCCGGCGCGCGGCGATCTTCGGCGACGAGCCGGTGACTTCGGCCGACGAGCGCGAGCCCGGCGAGGACGACGGGGGTCGGGACGACGCCCGCCGCCGGTACGAGGCCGAGCGCCCGCCGCACCACGACCGACCCTGAGGGAGCCTGTCGGCTCAGCGCAGCGTCACGGTGACCTCCTCCCGCAGCG
>CADCTH010000065.1 GCA_902805495.1 uncultured Actinomycetospora sp. | reverse complement strand
GTCGCGCACGACGCGTGCGGGGGCGCCCACGGCCACGGCGAAGTCCGGCACGTCGCCGCGCACCACCGCGTGGGCGCACAGCACGCAGCCCCGCCCCACGCGCGAGCCGCGCAGCACGGTCACCTTGGTGCCGATCCACGTCTCCGGGCCGATGCGCACCGGCGACTTGACGATCCCCTGGTCCTTGATCGGCACCGTCACGTCGGCGTAGCGGTGGTCGAAGTCGCAGACGTAGATCCAGTCCGAGAGCAGTGTCGCCTCGCCGAACTCGATGTCGAGGTAGCAGTTGATCGTGTTCTCGTTGCCGAACACCGACTTGTCCCCGATGCGCAGCGATCCCTCGTGGCAGCGCACGCGGGTGTTGTCGCCGATGTGCACGAACCGCCCGATCTCGAGGCGCCCGAACCCCTCGCGCGCCTCGAGCGACACGCCCTTGCCGAGGAACACGAGGCCGTGCAGCACGATGTGCGGCTGGCGGACGCGGACCTTGAGCATCCGCCAGTAGCGCACCAGGTAGAACGGCGTCCACGCCCGGTGCCGCACGATCCAGCGCAGCGACGCCCACGTGACCAGTCGCGGCTGGCGCGGGTCCGACCTCACGGTGGGAGACCCTACGAGCGGGGCGGACATGCACCGAGCGCGGGCGGGGTAGCCACGCGCATGACCGAGCCCGAGCACAGTGACGAGGTCCCCGAGTCGCCCGACCTGGGTGCGAGCATCCAGCTGGAGTCCGGCGAGACCCTCGACGGGAACCCCGGCACCGATGGCGTCGACGCCCTCTACGTCGCCCCGAACCGGCCGTTCGGCCTCGACGACCCCGACACCACCGTGGCGGGGCAGCGCGAGGGCGACACCCTCGACGATCGCCTGGCCCGCGAGATCCCCGAAGACACCGGTGGCGCCGCGACCGCACCGGGCCCCGAGCTGTCCGAGGGCGAGATCGGGTCCGAGGCCGGCCAGGGCCGGTCGGGGCGCCTGACCGCGGCCGAGCCCGACGCCGACCAGTACGCGGGACGCTCCCTCGCGGCCGAGGACGCCGGCATCTCCGGCGGCGCCGCGACCGCGGAGGAAGCGGCGATGCACGACATCCCCGAGGACGAGATCCTCGACATCGACGACGCCGAGCACGCGGTCGGCATCGACCCGGGCGAGCGGCTCGAGGGCCCCGAGGTGCGCCTGCGCGACGAGGAGGTCGAACCGGCGAGCGGAACCACCGCGATCTGAGCGACCCCACGCGCACCGCGGGCCCGGCCGATCGGCCGGGCCCGTGGTGTGTTCGCTACTGCCGCGGGGTCATGCCGCGTCCGCGTGCTCCCGGCAGGTGTTGACCTGCGGGCGCGCCTCCAGGCGCTCGTCGTCGATGTCGTTGCCGCACACGGCGCACCGGCCGAACGACCCGTCGTCGAGACGGGCGAGGGCCTGGTCGATCTCGGCGCGCTGGCGGTCACTCTCGTCGGCGAGGCCCTGGCGCTCCATCGTCTCCTCGACCTCGGAGCCGTAGTCGCCGGGGTGCTGCCCCATCGCCCCCTCCTGCTGGACCGACGTCTCCGGCATGTGCTCGCGGTTCCACGAGCCCAGCTCGGTCAGGCGGTCCCGCTCCTCGGTGAGCACGCGGCGGGCCTTCTCGGCGTCCATGCGGTGGTTTCCTCCTCAGGGGGTCAGAGGTCCGCGGGTACCCCGTCACCGACCGCCTCGCACACGAACGCCTCCGGCCCCGTCGCGAGGCGCGCGAGCACGACCGTGGCCTCGGCGTCCCCGCGCAGGCGCAGCCGGGGGCGCAGCGCGTTCGGGTCGACGTCGAGGCCGCGCACGAGGATCTCGACGCGCCCGACCCCCCGGGCGGCGAGGGTCCGGCGCAACGTCTTCTCGCCGTAGTGCCCGTGCTCGAGCACCCGGAACGCCCGCACGCCCGGCGGGTGCGCGTCGCCGCTGAGGTAGGCGAGGTGCTCGTCGAGGCGCCACAGCCCGTGCCGCGCGCCGTACTGGCGCACGAGCCCGGCGCGCACCACCGCGCCGTCGGGGTCGACGATCCACTCGCCGACCGGCGCGACGGGGCAGTGCTCGTCCTCGTCGTCGGTGACGGTCCAGGGCGCGGCGCGCGAGGAGAGCACGGTGGCCCGTCGACGCGTGGTCGCGAGGCCCGCCGACCACAGCGCCGCCTCCCGCACCCGCCCGTCGAGGCTCACCAGCTCCACCTCGGACGCCCACGGCACGACCGACCAGTCGAGCCCGGGCGCCGTCGACACGACGAGATCGTGGGGGCTTTCCTGGCGTTGGACGCCAGCGTGGCCCCCACGCTGAGACATGCCGGCCACCAAGGCCAGCGCGTCGAGCGGGGGCGTGAAGTCGCCGGGGCGCCAGGTGCGGCGGCCGGAGGCGGTGCGACGGCCCGGGTCGGCGACGAGGACCGTGTCCCGGGTGACCGGCGCCAGGGCGTCGGCGCGCACCAGTGCCACGCCCGGCACGTTCACGCGCGCCATGGCCAGGCGCACCGGGTCGAGGTCGGAGCCGACGAGGCGCGCCGCGGTCCCCCGCAGCGCCGCGAGCTCCGCACCCACCGAGCACGTCACGTCGTGCACGTCCCGCCCCGCCAGCCGGGCCGCGCGGTGCGCCGCGACCGGCGCAGCCGCGACCTGCTCGGCCGCCTCGGCGGTCAGCAGCCACCCGTCGGGGACCCGCCCGCGCGCCCGCTCCTGC
>CADCTH010000064.1 GCA_902805495.1 uncultured Actinomycetospora sp. | reverse complement strand
CGGCGCGGGCACCGGGCTCGGCCTGGCGCTGGTGGCGGGGCTCGCGGCGGGGCGCGGGGGCACGACGCGCGCGACCACCTCGCCCGACGGCGGGACCCGGCTGATCGTGCGCTGGCCGGCGGGCTGACGCAGCGCGGCTGTCGGGGGTCGCGGGCAGGATGGTCGCGTCGCGCTTCCCCCGCGGCGCCGCCGGATCCACCTGTCCGCGCCTGCCCGAGGGGAGCCCCCGTGTCCACGATCGACCACCGCCGCGCCCGCGCGCGCCTCGACGCCGAGACCATCGACCGCGCCGCCGCCGTGCTGCGACGCCGCGTGGCGGTGGGCCGCTACGCGGGCCTCGCGGGCGACTACGCGGGGTTCGAGGTGTGCGCGCTGCTCGAGGCCGTGGCGCACACCTCGGCCGAGGACCCGCGCTCGTCGCGGGTGCGCGACGCGGCGCTGCGCGTGGCCCGGGCGGTGCTCACCGACGAGCCGGGGCCGGTGTGAGCGTGCTCCCGGCGCTCACGGTGGGCGTCGGTGACGACGGCCAGCGCGACGCCGGCCACCAGGGCCGCCTCGCCCGCCAGCGCGAGCGGGCCGGGCACGGCGCCCGCGAGCAGCGCGGCGAACACGAAGCCCCAGGCGGTCTCCAGCGCCATGAGCTGGCTGACCAGCACGGGCGAGAGCCGCGCGGCCGCGGCGTGCCACAGACGCACCGCCAGCCACGACGACACGAGGCCGAGGAAGAGCACCACCAGCAGGGCGCGCACGGGCTCGGCGGGCACGCCGTCCACGGCCAGCAGCCAGATCGCCAGCGGCAGGGCGAGCACGCCGGCGGCGAGGCCCTCGGCGCCGGCGAGCACCGGGCCGAGGTCGGGGCGCGCGGCGAGCAGGCGGTGCGAGTCGAGGCCGTACCAGCTCCACGACACCACGGCCGCCAGCGCGAGCGCCGTCCCGATCACCGCGGACCACCCGCCGGGCCCGGGCGTCGGGCTGGTGTGCACCAGCACCTGGCCCACCGCGACCAGCGCGAGCGCCGGGGCGAGTGCCAGCAGGCCCGCGCGCCCCCGCCGGCGGGCGGACACCAGCGCCATGACCACCGGGACGAGGCCGATCGTCGCCACGGCGAGGGTCGGGCCCGCGAGGCGCACGGCCAGCGCGACGAGGGCGTAGTAGAGCAGCGAGCCGGTCAGCGCGTGGGCCACGACGCGGCCCCACGGCACGTCGGCGCGCAGCACGGCGCGCACCTGGGGCAGCGAGACGGCCCCGAAGGCCACGAACCTCCCCATGGCCAGCAGCAGGGCGGGCGCGAGCGGCGCCAGCTCGGGCGCCGCGAACACCGCTCCCCACCCCGCGCCGGCTATCACCATGGCGCCCAGCGCCGTCCGCCTGCTCATGCCTCCACCGTGCGCGCGCGGGTGCGGGCGATGCCGGGCGATCTGGGCGCCACGGGCGGCGACAGGCGCATGATGATGTCGTGACGGCCCCGAAGCGCGCACGATCCGCCCAGCCCGCCCTCGACCGTGTCGACCGCCGCATCCTCGACCACCTCGCCGGCCACGGACGCTCGAGCCTGGCCGACCTCGCGGAGGCGGTGTCGATCTCCCCGTCGTCGGCGCAGCGGCGGCTGCGGCGCCTCGAGAGCGACCAGGTGGTGCGCGGCTACCGGGCCGTGCTCGACCCCGACGCGGTCGACCGCGGGCTGGTCGTGCACCTGTCGGTGACGCTCGTCGACCACACCGCCAACACCGTCGGGCGGTTCGAGCGCCACATCGTCGAGCTCGACGGGCTGGTCAGCTGCCACCACGTCACCGGCGACGTCGACTACCTCCTGCGCGTCGACGTCGCCGACGTCGAGGCCCTCGACGTGCTGCTGCGGCGCACGCTCGCCCGCGTCCCGGGCGTCGCGCGGCTCACCACGATGGTCGCGACCTCGGCGCTGGTCGACCGGGTCACGCGGGTCTGACCGGGGATCGACCGGGGGTCAGCCGCCGGTGATCCGGTCGACCTCGCTCAGCAGGCCCGACACCTGGGTGACCACGCTGAACCGGTCGTGCGCGTAGCGGGCGGCCTCGGGGCCCTTGGCCTGCTTCCAGCCCTCGTCCAGCGACCGCTCCACCGTGGCGGCCAGCGAGCCGGCCAGCTCCTGGCGGTCGTCGGTCTCGGGCACGAGCGTGCCGACCTCGTCGGTGACGAAGTCCCGCGGACCACCGGAGTCGGCGCCGATCACCGGCGTCCCGCAGGCCATGCACTCGAGGAACACCAGGCCGAACGGTTCGCGCCACGACGGGAAGACGCCCACGTCGGCGCAGGCGAAGATCGTCGCGAGCTCCTCCTGCTGGCGCGGCCCGAGGAAGTAGGTCCGCTCGAGGCCCAGCTCGGCGGCCAGCTCGTGCATGCGGACCTGCTGCTCGACGGGCCCCGAGCCCGCGACGAGGGTCAGGATGCGCCGCTCGCCGCGCTCGTAGGACGCCGCCGCGCGCAGCAGCGCGTCGAGCCGCTTCCAGTCGGCGAACTTGCCGACGAACGCGACGACCGCGTCGAACCCGCCCTCGGGGGCCACCGGCTCCGGCGTGCGGTCGCCACCCGGGGGCGGCTGGGTCGTGAACCCGGCGAGCACCCGCTCGCGGTCGGCGTAGAGCTCCGGCGCGGGGTGGAAGACCTGCTGGTTGTAGCCGTTGTGCGAGAGCACGACCCGCTCACGCGGGAAGTCGCCGAACACCGACGAGAACGCCTCGATCTGCTCCGACGAGATCGAGGCGACGACGTCGACGCCGCGCTCCGGGCCGCCGTCGAAGATCTTCTCCTGCTCCATGAACGGCAGGAACCGGCGCGGGAACTCCTCGGGGTCGTCGCCCCGCTGCTCGTGGACGTACATCTTGAGCTCGGTGCCGTGGGCGAAGTCCAGCAGCGGCATCCGCGGCCGTCCCGCCTCCACCCGCGCCCGGATCACGTCCCGCATCACCACCGCGTTCATGAACGCGTGGTGGGCGATCGCGAGACCGAACTCCTCGCCGGTCGCGGCCTCGACGTCGTCGATGAACGCCGTGACCTCGGTGGTCAGCCGCTCGCGGTAGGCCGCGACCTCCTCGGGCGGCATCGCGTGCCAGCGGTAGCTGCTGACCGGGGAGATCGACTCGCAGATCGGGATGTCGTGGTCGAGCGCGAACACCCGGACGTCGTCCTCGCCCTCCCGGGAGCGCTGCACCCGCGACGGGTACATCGAGTAGCAGCGCACGCCGGGCAGCTCGTTGTAGGCGCGGTGGTGCGCCTCGTGGAGGATGCCCGAGCCCGGCGCGAACTCGCCGTCGCGCTGCCAGTTGTTGGTGCCCAGCTGGAAGATCAGCCGGTCGCCCATGCGGTGCTCCCCCGGGGTCGCTCGCTCGTCGAGCAGACCCTAGGCCTCGCTACACCGCCCCCAGGGCGAGCCCCCGGTAGTTCTCCGCGAGCGCCCGCCGGGCGGACTCGGAGGTCTCGAGGTGGCGCAGGTGGGCCAGCGCCAGGCGCTCGTCGAACGGGTCGCCGTCGGGGTCGACGTGCAGCATCGTGGTCATCGTCCAGGAGAAGTGCGCGGCCCTCCAGACGCGGCGAAGCACGGTGTCGGAGTAGGCGTCGAGCAGGGTCTCGTCCTTCGCGGAGAACCACTCGCCCAGCGCCTCGGCCAGCACGCGGACGTCGGCGACGGCGAGGTTGAGGCCCTTGGCCCCGGTCGGCGGCACGATGTGGGCGGCGTCGCCGGCGAGGAACAGCCGCCCGTGGCGCATCGGCTCGGTCACCACGCTGCGCATCGGGGTCACCGACTTGTCGGTGACCGGCCCGCGCTCGAGCGTGAACGACCGGTCGTCGAGGGCGAAGCGAGCCTCGAGCTGGTCCCAGATCGCCTCGTCGGCCCAGCTCTGCGCGTCGGTGCCGTTGGGCACCTGGATGTAGGCGCGGGTGACGCTGGGCGAGCGCATCGAGGCCAGCGCGAACCCCTCGCGCCCGCGCGCGTAGATCAGCTCGTGGGACGAGGGCGCGACGTCGGCGAGGATCCCCAGCCACGAGTACGGGTAGATGCGCTCGAAGCGGCGTACCAGGTGCTCGGGGATCGCGCGGCGCGCCGGCCCGTGCGACCCGTCGGCGCCGACGACGACGTCGGCACGCAGCACGTGCTCGGCGCCGTCGTGGCGGTAGCGCACGCTCGGAGCATCGGTCTCGACGTCCTCGACGGACAGCACCTCGGCGTCGAACAGCAGCGGCTCGTCCTGCTCCAGGCGCAGGGCGATGAGGTCCTTGGTGACCTCGGTCTGCGCCCAGATCATCACCCGGTGTCCGGTGAGCTCCTGCATGTCCACGCGCACGCTGCGCCCCTCGAAGCGCAGCTCGAAGCCGTCGTGCGGCAGCCCGTGCTCGTCCATCCGCGCGTCGGCGCCCACCTCGCGCAGCGCGTCGACGGTGCCGTGCTCGAGGATGCCGGCGCGCTGACGGGTCTCGACGCGCTCGCGCGGGCGGGCCTCGAGCACCACCGAGTCGACACCGCGCAGCCGCAGCAGGTGCGCCAGCATCAGCCCCGCCGGACCGCCGCCGACGATCGCGACCTGCGTGCGCTCGGGGATCACGGCGTCTCCGGGGTCTCGACGGTCTCGGCCGGCGGCTGGGCCAGCCCGTGGGCGGACAGGTCGAGGAACACCGTCTCGCCCGGGCCCTGCATGCGGACGTCGAAGCGGTAGCCGGGGCCGGTGACGCCGCCGTCGGGGACGGCCATGAGCGTCGCCCGGCGCTCCTCGTCGAGGGCGGCGAGCAGCGGGTCGTCGGCGTTCGCCTGCACGTGGTTGGGGAAGTAGACGCGCGTGAACAGGTGGTGCAGCAGGCCGCGCGCGAACACCGTCACCGCGAGGTGCGGGGCGTGCCTGACCTGCACAGCGTCGCTGGGCGCGGCCGGGCGCAGAGTGCGCAGCCGGTAGTCGCCGGCGCGGTCGGTGGCCACCCGCGCGAACCCGGTGAACGTGCGGCCGTCGCGGCGCAGCGAGCCCGGGCGTGCCGGCACGCGGCCGTCGGGCCCCGCCTGCCAGAACTCCAGCAGCGCGTCGGGCACCGCCGCGCCGGCGCCGTCGCGCACCGTGCCGTGCAGCGTGATCGCGCCGGGCGTCCCGACGGGGACGACGTCGCCGCCGCCGGAGAACGGCAGTCCGAAGGCGAAGAACGGCCCGACCGTCTGGGAAGGGGTGAGCTCGAGCATCAGGCTCCGTCGGGATCGTCGGTGTCGGGCGGCGTGGCGTGGGCCCCGTCGAGGACGATGTCCCAGCGGTAGCCCAGCGCCCACTCGGGCTCGGTGACGTCGTGGTCGTAGGCGGCGATCAGCCGCTGCTGGGCCTTCTCGTCGGTGACCGACTGGAAGATCGGGTCGAGGCCGAACAGCGGGTCGCCCGGGAAGTACATCTGCGTCACGAGGCGCTGCGTGAACGCCGTGCCGAACAGCGAGAAGTGGATGTGCGCCGGCCGCCAGGCGTTGGTGTGGTTGCGCCACGGGTAGGCGCCCGGCTTGATCGTCACGAAACGGTAGGTGCCGTCCTCGTCGGTCAGCGCCCGCCCGCCGCCGGTGAAGTTCGGGTCGAGCGGGGCGGGGTGCTGGTCGCCCTCGTGGCGGTAGCGGCCCGAGGCGTTGGCCTGCCAGATCTCCACGAGCTGGTTCCGCACCGGCCGTCCGTCGCCGTCGATCACCCGCCCGGTGACGATGATCCGCTCCCCGAGGGGATCGCCCGTGTGGTGGCGGGTCAGGTCGGCCTCGATGGGGGTGACGTCGGCGATGCCGAACACCGGCGCGGCGAGCTCGGTGAGGCTCGGCGGCGACACCACGAGCGGGCGCTGCGGCGCGCGCAGGGCGGTGCTGCGGTACGGGAGGTAGGCGCGGTCGGGGTGGCCGTCGGTACGCGGCGCGGCGCCGGCGGCCGTCGCGATCTCGGCGGAGACCTCCCGCTGCGTCGCGGTGCGCGGGCCCGGGTCGGGGACACCGTCGGTGGTGGTCACCGCGTCAGCGTGCCGTGTCGCCGCGCCGTGGCAGAATCGCGCTTCCGGCCACCGGAAGGAGCACGGGGTGAGCCGTCGGGACGACGACCAGGGCGGGTCGAGCGCGGGACCGTCGGTGACCGCGCGCGTCCTCGGCATCCTCTCCGCGTTCGGACCCGGCGCCGAGGCGCTGACGCTCTCGGGCATCGCCCGCGCCGCCGGGCTGCCGCTGTCGACCGCGCACCGGCTCGTGGGCGAGCTGGCCGCGTGGGGCGCGCTCGAGCGCGGCGAGGACGGGCGCTACCGCGTCGGGCTGCGGCTCTGGGAGGTCGGCGCGCTGGCGCCACGGAGCCTGGGCCTGCGGGAACGCGCGATGCCGTACCTCGAGGACCTCTACGAGGCGACGCGGCAGAACGTGCAGCTCGGGGTGCGCGACGGGCACGAGGTCGTCTACGTCGAGCGGCTCGCCCACCCCGAGGCGGTGCGCGTGTTCACCCGGGTCGGCGGGCGGCTGCCGCTGCACGCCACCGGCGTCGGCAAGGTGCTGCTCGCGTACGCGCCGGCGTCGGTGCAGGAGGAGGTCCTCGCCGGGCCGCTGCCGCCGTTGACCCCGCGCACGATCACCGACCCGCACGTCCTGCGCCGCACGCTCGCCGCGGTCCGCCGCGAGGGGGTGGCGGTGTGCGACGGGATGGTCGACCTGCTCGCCATGTCGGTCGCGGCCCCGGTGCGCGGCGAGGACGACGGGGTCGTGGCGTCGGTCTCGGCGGTCGTGCTCGCCGCGGGCGCCGAGCCGCGCGCGATCGTGCCCGCCGTGCGCGCCGCCGCCCGCGGGATCTCCCGCGCGCTGGGCTCG
>CADCTH010000063.1 GCA_902805495.1 uncultured Actinomycetospora sp. | reverse complement strand
GCCTCGAGCAGGCCGCGGCCGCGGCGACCGCGCTCGCCGCCCGCCACATCGGGACCGACGGCAACATCCGCGCCGTCGTCAGCTCGCCGCTGCTGCGGGCGCGCCAGACCGCCGAGCCGGTGGCGGGCGTGCTGGGGCTCGGGGTCACCGTCGACGAGCGGTTCACCGAGACCGACTTCGGCACGTGGGAGGGCCTGACCTTCCCCGAGGCCGCGCAGCGCGACCCCGAGGTGCACCGCGCCTGGCTCGGCGACAGCTCGGTGAGCCCGCCGCAGGGCGAGAGCTTCGACGTCGTCGCCCGCCGCGTCGACGCCGGGCTCGACGACCTGCTGCGCCACCACCCGGGGCAGACCGTGGTGCTCGTCAGCCACGTCACGCCGATCAAGCTGATCCTGCGCCGCGCGCTCGACGCCGGCCCGCAGATGCTCTACCGCCTGCACCTCGACCTGGCGTGCCTGTCGGTCGTCGAGTTCTGGCCCGACGGCGGCGCGTCGGTGCGGCTGGTCAACGACACGAGCTACCTGGCCTGACCACGGTGGCCTAGAACCACTCCAGCCACGCGCCGCCCGGGTGGGCGAGGCCCAGGACCTCGCCGCTCGTGCGGCCGTCGCGACCCACCGACAGGTGGCCGACGACGCCGGTGACCCCGGCACGCGACGCCTGCAGCGCGCGGGGCGGCACGGGCAGGCCCTGCACGCTGTCGCACGCGTCCGGGCCGAGCGGGGTCAGCGGGTCCACCGAGATCCACTCGACGTCGCGGCCCAGCTCCCGCAGCCGCCGGCGGAACGCGGCGCGCTGGGGGTCGGTGAGGAACACGTGGACGTAGGTGTCGACGAGCACGAGCAGCGCGTCCTCGGCCATGCCCCGGCAGAGCTCTAGCAGGTCCTCTACGGCGTCGCCGCGCCGCATCGGCGCGGGGTGGGTGCGGGCCACGGCCGAGGCGGCCGCGAACCGGTCCACCGCGCCGGTCTCGGGCGGGATGCAGGCGGCGAGCCAGTCGCGCACGCGCTCGTCGTCGAGGTCCAGGGGCTCGACGTCGACCCCGAGCCGGTCGGCGATCACCGGCATCCGCGAGGGCAGCGGGGCGGGGCGTCCGCGCAGCTCGGGCGCGACCGTCACCGCGGCGTCCGGGTCGCCCACCGCGCGCTCGCCGAACACGTACCGGTAGCGGTCGAGGTGCAGCCCGAGACCCGCGCCGGTGCCGAGGTCGACGAGCGCGATCGGGCGCTCGGTGTCGAGGCGCCCGAGGACGTGCCCCAGGACGGCCACGACGTCGGCGCTGCGGGCGACCTCGTTCATCTGGTAGCGGTGCTCGGCGCACAGGGCGGCGAGCTCGTCGGCGTGCTCGCGCGTGAACGCCGTCAGCGCCGGGCGGAACCCGCGGTCCAGCGGCGGCTGGCCCGAGCCCGGCGTCGGGAAGTACCGCGCCAGCGGCTCGGACCGGCGACGGGTGACCAGGCAGCGGATCGCGGCGCTGAGCAGCAGGGGCGGGAGCCGGTCGGCCGGGATGCGGGCGCCGAGCGTCAGCAGCTCCGGCTCCGTGGCGATCGCCCGGAACAGCTCGGCGGTGAGCGCCCACGACGGCGGCGCGTCCGCCGGCGACCAGCCCGCCGCGATGCCGAGTGCCTGCTCCCGGACGCGGGCACGGGACTCGGCCTCCGGAGACGTCACGGGCCGTAGCGTGCCGAGATCCCGGCCGCCCGCGCAACGGCTACCCGATCGCGTCCAGCTCGCCCACCGCGTCCGCCGGGAGCACGAGCTCGGCCGCCGCGAGGTTCTCCCGCAGGTGCGCCCGCGAGGACGTCCCCGGGATCAGCAGCATCGTCGGCGAGCGCTGCAGCAGCCAGGCCAGCGCCGTCTGCTGCGGGGTCGCGCCGATCCGCGCGGCGACGCCGGCGAGCACGTCGGACTGCAGCGGCGAGAAGCCGCCCAGCGGGAAGTACGGGGTGAAGCCGATGCCCGCGGCCGCGCAGGCCTCGACCAGCGCGTCGTCGGCGCGGTGCACGAGGTTGTAGTGGTTCTGCACGGTCACCACCGGGGCGATCGCGCGGGCCTCCTCGACCTGCGCGGCGGACACGGTGCTGACGCCGAGGTGGCGCACCAGGCCCTGCTCGCGCAGCTCGGCGAGCACCTCGACCGGCTCGGCCAGCGAGGCGTCCGGGTCGTCGGCGACCCGCAGGTTGACGACGTCGAGCGCCTCCAGTCCGAGGTGGTCGAGGTTCTCGTGCACCTGCCGCACCAGCTCCTCGCGCGACGTGTCGAGGTTCCACGACCCGTCGTCGCCACGACGGCAGCCGACCTTGGTGACGATGCGCAGGTCCGCGGGGTAGGGGTGCAGGGCCTCGCGGAGGATCGCGTTGGTGACGAACGGGCCGTAGAAGTCGGCGGTGTCGATGTGCGTGACGCCGGCGTCAATGGCCTCGCGGAGCACGGCGATCGCCTCGTCCCGGTCGCGCGGCGGCCCGAAGACGTGCGGGCCGGCGAGCTGCATGGCGCCGAAGCCCATGCGGGTGAGGACGAGGTCGTCGGCAAGGGCGAGGCGGTCGGTGAGTACGGGGGTGGTCATGGGCCCCAGCCTCGGCCCGCCGTCAGGGGGCGGGGAGTGCGGGATCGTCCTGGTACGCGCCGTACCCCCCACGACGCCGCCGGCGAGAGCACGATCGAGGGGTGAGCAGCACCGAACTGGCCGCGGTCCTGCGGGCGTGGCGCGACCGCACCGAACCCGCCGAGGTCGGGATGGCGGCGAACGCCCCGCGGCGGGCGCCGGGGCTGCGCCGCGAGGAGCTCGCGCTGCTGGCGGGCATCTCCATCGACTACGTCGTGCGCCTCGAGCAGGGCCGCACGCGCACGCCGTCCGCCCAGGTCTGCGCGTCGCTCGCCCGCGCGCTGCGGCTCTCCGACGCCGAGCAGGCGCACCTGTTCCGGCTGGCCGGTCACGCCCCCGACCGCGCCCGGATGTCGCGGCGCATCCCCGCCGGGGTGCGCCGGCTCGTCGAGCGCCTGCACGACCACCCCGTCGGGGTCCTCGACGCGACCTGGACGCTGATCTCCTGGAACCCGCTCTACGCCGCGCTCATGGGCGACCCGACGGCGGTGTCCGAGCGCGACCGCAACACGCTGTGGCGCATGTTCGCCGACGGCGAGCCGAACGCCCGCGTTCGGCACACCCCCGAGGAGCGCGACGCGCTCGCCCGCTCGCTGGTCGCCGACCTGCGCGCCAGCACCAGCCGCTACCCCCACGACCCGGTGCTGACGACGCTCGTCGCCGACCTGTCCCGCGCCAGCACCCAGTTCGTCGCCCTCTGGGACTCGCAGGTCGTCGCCGGCCACCAGCAGAGCCACAAGACGATCGCGCACCCCGAGGTCGGTGACGTGGACATGGACTGCGACGTCCTCACCACGGCCGAGGACGACCTGCGCGTGCTGGTCTTCACCCCGGCCGCGGGCAGCGACGCCCGCGGGCGCCTGGACCTGCTGGCGGCGCTGGGCACCCAATCGATGAGCGTCCCGGCCCCGGTGGCGAGTACGTAGTTCGCGACCTGTCCGGCGCGTGCGGACCGCTCCAGGCTCGGTGGACGCACCGAGCAGGGAGCACCCGATGACCAGCACCACCACCGCTACGAGGGCCCGGAGGCCGTCGAGGGTGTGTTCGTGCCCATCGGCAGCGAGTGGGACGGCTTCACCGTCGACCCCGACCGCGTGGTCGCCGAGGGGGACGTCTGCGTCGCTGTCGGCACCTACCGGGGGACCTACCGCGCGACCGGACGGTCGATGACGTCCCGCTTCGCCCACGTCTGGGAGATGCGCGACGGCCGAGTCGTGCGCTTCGAGCAGATCGCGGACACCCAGTCGTTCAACGCCGCGCTGCGCTGAGCGCGCTCAGCAGGACAGCGCGAGCGCGAGCGCGCCGGTGCCGGCGACCAGGCACGCCGGCAGCGTGGGCCGCGACGACGAGGACGACCGCGAGGAGCGGGACCGCGAGCGCGGTCACCGCAGGAACAGGTAGATCGCCACCCCGACGCCGAGCACCACGACGCTCCAGCGCAGCACGCCGTCGGGCAGCTTCTTGGCGACGGCCATGCCGAGGTAGCCGCCGGCGAGCGTCGTCGGGGCGAGCAGGAGCACCGCGAGCCAGTCGACGGGCGCGAAGAGCGCGAAGAGCAGCACCGTCACCGTGCTCGTCACCAGCGACAGCAGCACCTTGACCGCATTGAGCCGCTGCAGGGTGTCGTGGGCGAGCAGCGAGAGCACCGCGATCAGCACGACGCCCAGCGCGCCGCCGAAGTACCCGCCGTAGACCGCCGCGAGGAAGATCGTCGGGAGCAGGACCCACGGGTTGTCGGCGGTGCGCTCGGCGCTGCTGGTCCAGCGCTTGATCCAGGGCTGCGCGCCGAGCGTCAGGCTCGCGAGCAGGACGAGGATCGGGACGACGGCGTCGAACACCGACTGGGGCAGGGTCAGCAGCAGCGCGCAGCCGACGGCCGAACCGAGGGCGGCGACGATGCTCGTGGTGACGATGCGCCGGCGCTGGCCCTGCAGGTCGCCGCGGGCGTTCACCGTCGAGCCGGCGTAGCCCGGCCACTGGGCCACCGAGTTGGTGACGTTCGCGGGCAGGGGCGCCATCCCGGTCGCGAGCAGGGCGGGGAAGGAGATCAGCGACCCGCCGCCGGCGACCGCGTTGACCGCGCCGGCGACCAGCCCGAGCACGCCCAGCAGGACGATCTGGAGCACCGACGGGTCCGACACGTGCGCGACGCTAACGGTCGGTGGGAACCGTGTCCTCGGGACACGGGTCGGGCCCGCGGTAAGCTCCGCGACGCGGACGAGTCGGCCGGGCGACCGCGGCGGACCCCACGAGGGTCCGTCGAGGAAAGTCCGGACTCCACAGGGCAGGGTGGTTGCCAACAGCAACCCGGGGTGACCCGCGGGACAGTGCCACAGAGAACAGACCGCCACCGGGCCTCGCGCCCGGTGGTGAGGGTGAAACGGTGGTGTAAGAGACCACCAGCGTCCTGGGTGACCAGGACGGCTCGGTAAACCCCACCCGGAGCAAGGTCAAGAAGGTCGGTCCGCGAGGACCGGCTGCGCAGGTCGTTCGAGGGCTGCCCGCCCGAGACCTGCGGGTAGACCGCTGGAGCCCGCCGGCAACGGCGGGCCGAGATGGATGGTCGCCACCCACGGGACCGCGAGGGCCCGTGGGGACAGGATCCGGCTTACAGGCCGGCTCGTCCGCACCACAGCCTGTGACCTGCGAGTTCTCTCTGCGGCGTAGCCTCGGTCACCAGCACGAGGGGAGCCGCCGCGATGACCACCGCCAGCGGACGAGTCCACCACGAGCCCGACGACGAGGTGCCGCCGCTTCCGCGCCAGCAGGTCCCACGCGTCGCGGAGCGGGAGGTCCCCGAACTCCCCGAGGAGGAGCCGCCGGCCGTGCCCGAGGACGAGACGGTCGCGCCGCCGGAGCCGTCCCTGCCGCCGGTGGACACACACCGCCTCCCACAGATCGAGAATCCGGGCGCCTGCGGCGGCGTCAGCTCCTGAGGGTCGAGTGGCCGTCGGCCGACGCGCCGAGCGCCTCGTCGAGCAGGTCGAGCACCGCCCGCCATGCCCGGACGGTGTGCGCCGGGTGGTACCCCACGCCGGGCACCGTGGACTGGACGTGCTCGGTGCCGCCGGTGAGGGTGCCGTCGGCGTTCCTCGGCGGCGCCCAGAAGGCGTGCTGGGCCCCGCCGTAGACGTTCACGCGCCAGTCCGCCCCGGCGTCCTGGAGCGCGCGGGTGAAGGACAGGACCTGGTCGGGGGTGCAGAGCGGGTCCTCGGAGCCGGTGCACAGGAGGAACGTCCCGGCGACCCCTGCCCAGTCCTCCGGCCGGGCGGGCGGGAGGCCGGGGTGGACGACGGCGACCCCGCGGAACGGCACGCGCGCGCGGGCGAGCTCCAGCACGATGCTGCCGCCGGCGCCGTACCCGAGGGCGGCGAGCCGATCGGCGTCGACCCCGGGCTCACCGAGCAGGACGTCGAGCGCGGCGCGGCCGATGGCCCGCATGCGGTCGGGGTCGGCGATCAGCGGCAGGACCCGGGCCAGCATCGCCTCCGGGTCCCCGGCGAAGAACCGGCCACCGTGGTAATCCATCGCCAGGGCCGCGTAGCCGCGCTCGGCGAGGTCGTCGGCGCGGCGGCGCTGATAACCGTCGAGACCGATCCCGTCGTGCCCGATCAGCACCGCCGGCCACGGACCCTCGCCGTCGGGCAGCGCCAGGTGGCCGACCATCTGCAGGCCATCCGCGTCGTAGACGACCTCGCGCGTCGTGATCACCCAACGGACGCTAGCGAGCGTCGACCGCTCCGGGCTCGACGTTCGCTCTCGGCCGAGCGGATCGCGGACTCCCACGTGCCTCCCCACGGCACGATCACCCCATGGCGCGCACCGTGATCGACATCGCGACGAACGACGGGACCTGCCGCGCGACGCTGCACACCCGCGACGGCGACGAGGCCCGGCCCGGCGTCCTGTACTACCCGGACGCCGGCGGGGTGCGGGAGACCTTCGCGGCCATGGCCGACCGGCTCGCCGGGCAGGGCTTCGCGGTCCTGCTGCCCGACATCTACTACCGCACGCCCTACGAGCCGTTCGACACCTCGACCCTCTTCGGCGACCCCGAGGAGTTCGCCCGCCTGGGCGCCCTGGCGCGGACCCTGACGCCCGACAGGGCCGACGACGACGCCGGCGCCTACCTCGCCGCGCTGGCCGGCCGTCCCGAGGTCTCGCACCCGGCACTCGGCACCGTCGGCTACTGCCTCGGCGGCGGGATGGCGCTGCGCGCCGCCGGGAACCACCCGCAGACCGTCGCCGCGACCGCGACGTTCCACGGCGGGAACCTCGCGGTGGCCGACGAGCCCGCCAGCCCCCACCTCGTCGTCGAGCACATCCGGGGTGCCGTCTACGTCGCGGTCGCGACCGACGACGCCGCCTTCGACGACGAGCAGGAACGGCGGCTCCGCGAGGCGTTCGACGCAGCGGGGGTACGCGCCGAGATCGAGACCTACCCGGCCGCCCACGGCTTCGCCGTGTCGGACAACCCCACCCACGACGCCGCGGCCGACCAGCGCCACCAGGAGACGTTGACGGCGTTCCTCACGACGCACCTCGCACCCTGAACCCGGACGCCTCGTCGCCGCCGTGCGCGGTCCGCCCGATCTCCCGCAGGACGCGCTCGAAGCGGTCGCTCGCGGCGGAGCGGTGGTCGGGGCCGGTGACCGTCAGGACGCGGGAGCCGATGTCCTCGGCGGTGCCGTAGGTGACGACACCGTCGGTCGGGACGTAGGACAGCGTCAGGTCCGGCAGGATCGCGGCCCCGACGCCGGCGGCGACGAGGGCGAGCATCGTCTGCGACTCGGTGCAGACGTGCTGGTGCCCGGTCTCGACGCCGTGGCGGGCGCCGAGCTGCTCGAGGATCCGCCGCGCGCCGTGACGCACGGGCGAGGTCACCCACGGCCCGGCGAGCAGGGCCTCGAGCGACGCGGGCACCGCCCAGACCCGCGGCACGACGATGCGGAAGTGGTCGCGGCAGAGGTCGTCCTCGACCAGCCCGGGCGCAGGCCCCGCCCCCGGCGCCGTCGCCTCCGAGTAGCGCTCGCCGAGCAGGAGGTCGAGGTCGCCGGCGCGCAGCAGGGCGACGCCCTCGTCCGCGGACACCTCCCGCACCTGGACGTGCAGCGCCGGGTCGTTGACCGCGAGCTCGAGCAGGGCAGGCACCACCAGGCGCCCGAGCGCGGTGGAGAACGCGCCGACGCGCACCGTGCCCTCGGCGCCCTCGCGCAGGCGGTCGGCCTCGCGTTGCGCCTCGGCCAGGGCGAGGGCCACGTCGTCGGCCCGTCCCGCGAGCGCCACCCCGGCCGTGGTCAGCTGCGCGGACCGCCCCCCGCCGCGCCGGGTGCGGTCGAGCAGGGCCAGGCCGGTCTCGGTCTCGAGCCGGGTGAGGTGCTGCGACACCCCGGACGCCGTGAGGTGCAGGGCCGCCGCGGCCGCCTGGACGCTGCCCGTGCGGTGGACCGCGCGCAGCACGAGCAGGCGGTGCGGGTCGACCGAGGGCATTCAGTCATGGTGACGCACAGGTCGAGCAGAAACCATTACCGCTGACGACCGAGCCAGCCGACGATGGAGCGACGTCGAGGGGAGAGGGAGGTCGCGAGGTGCGTCGCCGGAGGTCGTGGAGCGTGGTGCTGCTGGGCGCCGCCATCGTCAGCGAGGTCGTCGGGACGGTGTCGCTGCCCGCCTCGGACGGCCTGACGCGTCCGCTGCCGAGCCTGGGCGTCGTCGTCGGGTACGCGGCGGCGATTGTGCTGTTCACCCGCGCGCTGCGCCACGGCCTCACGCTCGGGATCGCCTACGGGACGCTGACGGGCTTCGGGCTGGCGTCGGCGGCGGTGCTGGGGGCGGTCGTGCTCGGCCAGCACCTGCGCCTCGGCCAGGGCGTCGGGCTCGCGCTCATCGTCGGCGGGGCGTTGCTGCTGCAGCGCCGCGGGATCGAGCGCGAGGTGCGGGCGTGACCGAGGCCGTGCTCCTGGTCGGCGCGGTCGTCGCGCAGGGCCTGTCGCTCGGGGCGATGCGGGCCTCGGACGGGCTGCGCCGGGCGACCTGGGTGGTCGTGGCCTTCGCCGCGATGGCGACGTCCGTGCTGCTCATGGCCCGGGCACTGGACGCGGGCATGTCCCTGGCCGTCGGCTACGGCGTGTGGAGCGGCGCGGGCATCGGGCTCGCGGCGGCGACCGGCTGCCTCGTGTTCGGCGACCGGCTCGCGCGCGTCCACGTCATCGGCCTGGCGCTGGTGCTGGGCGGCGTGGTGCTGGTGTACGGGGGCTGACTCCGGGTGCGGCCGACGCGCGCCCCCTGGCCCGCGAGCGGCTGCGGGCACAGGGCCTCGCGACGGCCACACACGCTCTGGGGGTCAGCCGTCGAGGTCGGCGACGTCCTCGACGTCCCGGTCGACCTGCCGACCTTCCTGGTCCGCCTGCTCGCCCTCGCCGTCGCTCATCGGGGAGGTGGCCTCCGGGGCCGCCTCGCCGCGCTGGGACGAGCCCTCGTGGTTCGTGGGGGAATCGCTGCTCGGTCCGGTCATGGTGTCGGGCTGCCCGTCTCGCCGCCCGGACAACCGAGCGGCTCGGGCCGCCCGACCGTCGCTCAGGGACTCTCCACGATCTTCCAGTACGAGTCCTTGCGGACGATCTCGCCGTCCCGGAACTCCCAGTGGTCGCACCCCCGCACGCGCACGTGCTCGCCGTCGGGCCGCGTGCCGGTCAGGAGCCACTCGGAGACACCGAGGTCGCCGCTGACCCAGTGTCGGCCGTCCCCGTAGTGGACGTCCGGCAGGCCCGCGAACCGCGCGGCCAGGCCCTCGCGCACCGCCGCCCTGCCGACGAGGCGGGTACCCCAGGGATCCGGGCCCCGCGGCATGTCCAGGGAGCAGTCGTCCGCGAAGAACTCCATGATTGCGTCCAGGTCATGGGCGTTGAACGCGTCCGTGATCGCCTGCAACGTCTCGACCGATGCGCTCCCGCGATCGCCCATCACGCAGCCCTCCGAGGTCCGCCCCCGCCCCGCGTGCCGACGGTAGCCCTCCTCGGCCGCCGCGCGGGACCGCTCAGTGGCCGCCGCCCACCAGCCGCAGGCCGACGACGCCGGCGACGATCGCCAGCAGGCACGCCATCCGGGCCACGCCCAGCGGCTCCTGGAGGGCGACCACCCCGTAGACCACCGTGCCGACGGCCCCGATCCCGACCCACACCGCGTAGCCCGTGCCCAGCGGCAGGTCCCGCAGCGCGATCGCCAGTCCGATCATGCTCAGCACGAGCGCGACGACGAACACGATCGACGGGACGAGCCGGCTGAAGCCGCGCGACGCCTCGAGCGCCGCGGCCCGCGCCGCCTCGAGCAGGCCCGCGACGACGAGGTAGACCCAGGCCACCGCTCAGGCCCCGGCCAGCGCGCGCAGCACGACGCCGACCGCCTCGGCACCCGCGTCGCGGTGCCCGTGTGCGCGCTCGCCGAGGTAGCTCGACCGGCCGCGGCGTGGCGTCATCTCCGCCGTCGCCTCGGCGCCGTCGGCCGCCGCGGACGCGGCCGACGCCAGCGAGCCGGACGACGCGAGCTCGTCGGCGGCGGCGTAGAGGGCGTCGAGCAGGGTGCGGTCGCCGCGGCGGGCGCCGCCGAGG
>CADCTH010000062.1 GCA_902805495.1 uncultured Actinomycetospora sp. | reverse complement strand
GGCCACGCCGGCCTCGGGCTGGCTGTACTCCTGGTCGCTCGGCATCCCGCAGACCTCGCCGCGCAAGGACGCGGCGTGGCGCTTCATGTCCTGGATGACGAACAAGGAGTACATCCAGCTCGCCGGCCGGGAGGTCGGGTGGACCTCGATCCCGCCCGGGTCACGCCAGTCGACGTACACCGTCCCGGAGTACCAGCAGGTGGCGGGGGCCTACGCGCCGCTGATCCTGCAGGGCCTGCAGCGCGCGAACCCGGTGCAGCCGACCGTGCAGCCGGTGCCGTACCAGGGCATCCAGTTCGTCCGCATCCCCGAGTTCCAGGACCTCGGCACCCGGGTCAGCCAGCAGATCAGCGCGGCGATCGCCGGTCAGATCACCGTCGACGAGGCCCTCGAGCAGTCGCAGAACTACGCGGAGACGGTGGGGGAGAGCTACCAGCGATGACAGCAACGCTCGAAGAACGCCCCGCGCCCGCCGCGAACGTCGGCGGCGCCGCGATGATCGACCGTGCCGAGGGCTGGCGGCGCCGGGCGCCGCTGCTGCCGGCACTGGTCTTCACGATCGTCGTCACCCAGATCCCGTTCATCCTCACGCTCTTCTACTCGTTGCAGTCCTGGAACCTCGTCCGGCCGGGGTCGCAGGAGTTCGTGTGGTTCTCGAACTACGTCGACGTCTTCACCGACAGCCAGTTCCGCCAGGTCGCGCTCAACACGGTCGTGATGACGCTGGGCTCGGTGCTCATCGCCGTGGCGCTCGGGCTGCTGCTGGCGTTGCTGCTCAACCGCCAGTTCCTCGGACGCGGCGTGGTGCGCACGCTGCTGATCACGCCGTTCCTCATCACGCCGGTGGCCGCGGCGCTGCTGTGGCGCACGGTGCTGCTCGACCCGACGCTCGGCCTGGTCAACTTCGTGCTCTCGCCGTTCGGGGCGTCGGGCACCGAGTGGATCAGCCAGTTCCCGCTGGCCTCGGTGATGGCCGCGCTGGTGTGGCAGTGGACGCCGTTCATGATGCTGCTGCTGCTCGCCGGCCTGCAGAGCCAGCCGAGCGACCAGCTCGAGGCGGCCCGGGTCGACGGGGCGAGCGCCTGGTCGGTCTTCCGCGAGCTGACGCTGCCGCACCTGCGCCGCTTCATCGAGCTCGGCGTGGTGCTGGGGACGATCTACCTGGTCAACACCTTCGACACCGTCTACATGATGACGCAGGGCGGCCCCGGCGTGGCCAGCGCGAACCTGCCGTTCTACATCTACCAGCGCGCGTTCCTCGGCTTCGACATCGGGCAGTCGGCCGCGATGGGCGTCGTCGTCGTGATCATCACGCTCATCGCGGCGAGCTTCGCGCTGCGCCTGCTGTTCCGGAGCTTCAGTGGCGAGGAGGAGCTGACCTGATGGCGGTCACGACGGACACTCCCACCGACGACCGGTCGTCGGCGACGGACGCGGTGCAGGCCCCGCGCAAGCAGCGCGCGAGCGGGGCGAACGTCGGGTTCGGCGTCATCGCCTGGGTCGTCGCCATCCTGTTCTTCTTCCCGGTCTTCTGGATGGTGCTGACCTCGTTCAAGACGGAGGGCGACGCCTACACACCCACCCCGAAGCTGTTCTTCGAGCCGACCCTCGAGCAGTACGAGGGCGTGTTCTCCTCGGGGCTCGGGCCCTACATCGCCAACTCGGTGGCGGCCACCGTGCTCTCGACGGTGCTCGTGCTGCTGCTCGGCGTCCCGGCCGCGTTCGCGCTGTCGCTGCGCCCGGTGCGCAAGACGTCCGACGTCCTGTTCTTCTTCATCTCGACGAAGATGCTGCCGGTGGTCGCGGCGATCGTGCCGATCTACGTCGTGGTCAACCAGATCGGCATGCTGGACAACATCTGGACGCTGATCGTGCTCTACACCGGGATGAACCTGCCCATCGCGGTGTGGATGATGCGCTCGTTCTTCCTCGAGGTGCCCGGCGAGCTGCTCGAGCAGGCCAGCATCGACGGCGCGCCGTTGTGGCGCACGCTGCGCGAGATCGTGCTGCCGATCATCTCGCCCGGCATCTTCGCCACCGCGCTGATCTGCGTGATCTTCGCGTGGAACGAGTTCTTCTTCGCGGTCAACCTGACCGCCGCCAACGCCGGCACCGTGCCGGTCTTCCTGGTCGGGTTCATCACCTCGGAGGGCCTCTACTGGGCCCAGCTCTCCGCGGCGGCGACCATCGCGGCGCTGCCCGTCGTCCTCGCGGGCTGGGTGGCGCATAACAAGCTGGTGCAGGGCCTGTCGTTCGGCGCGGTCAAGTAGGGGAGTCCCAGTCATGGCGGAAGTGGTCTTCGACCAGGCCTCGCGCATCTACACCCCGGGCGCGAAGCCCGCGGTCGACCGGCTCGACCTGACCGTCGCCGACGGCGACCTCGTCGTCCTCGTGGGCCCGTCGGGCTCGGGGAAGTCGACGGCGCTGCGGATGCTGGCCGGGCTCGAGCCGATCGACGCGGGGTCGGTGCGCATCAACGGGCGCGACGTCGTCGACGTGCCGCCCAAGGACCGGGACATCGCGATGGTGTTCCAGAACTACGCGCTCTACCCGTCCAAGACGGTCGCGGAGAACATGGCCTTCCCGCTGAAGATGCGCGGGATGGACAAGGAGGAGCGGGCCGATCGCGTGCGCCAGGCCGCGGAGATGCTCGGGCTCACCGAGTACCTCGACCGCAAGCCCAAGGCGCTCTCCGGCGGCCAGCGCCAGCGCGTCGCGATGGGCCGGGCGATCGTGCGGGAACCGCAGGTCTTCCTCATGGACGAGCCGCTGTCCAACCTCGACGCGAAGATGCGCGTGCAGACCCGCGCGCAGATCGCCGAGATGCAGAACCGGCTCGCGGTGTCGACCGTCTACGTCACCCACGACCAGGTCGAGGCGATGACGATGGGCGACAAGGTCGCCGTGCTGGCCGACGGCCGGCTCCAGCAGTACGCGACGCCGCCGGAGCTCTACGACCGGCCCGCCAACGCGTTCGTCGCCGGGTTCATCGGGTCGCCGGCGATGAACCTGCTCGAGCTGCCGCGCTCGTCCACCGGGGTCACGCTCGGCGGCATCGAGATCCCGCTGCCGCGCGACATCTCCGACGCGGCCGGCTCCCGGGACCGGCTCACCGTCGGCATCCGCCCGGAGGACTGGGTGCTGGAGAGCACCGACTCCGACGGGGGTTCGGTGATCAAGGCCGTGGTCGACGTCGTCGAGGAGCTCGGCAGCGAGTCCTACCTCTACGCCCACCTCGCCGAGGACACGTCCACCTCGATCGTCGTGCGGGGCCCGGGCCGCGTGAAGGTCCGCTTCGGCGACCCGATCGCCGTGCGCCCGAACTCCGACACGCTGCACGTCTTCGACGTCGAGAGCGGCGAGCGTCTCGACGGGCAGTGACGGAGAAACCGGTCGACCGCCGACGCCGGTGCCCCTAGCCTCCGCACCGTGATCCAGCAGCTGCTCTACGGCTGACGAAGCCTGCACCGCACCGCCGGGACGCCCCGGCGGTGCGCCGTCACGCCCTCGTCACGCCTGCTCCTGGAGTCCTCCATGGCCCACGTCCTCATGGTCGGTGTCGCCGCGCACGGCCACACCCACCCCCACCTGCCCGTGATCGCCGAGCTCGTCGAGCGCGGTCAGCGGGTGACCTACGCGATCCCCGCGGCGTTCGCCGCGACGGTCGCGGCGACGGGCGCGACGCCGCTCGTGCACACGTCCGTCCTGCCCGACCAGGCCCGCGGCGAGCAGTGGCCGTCCGACCCCGTCGCCGGCACCGCGCTGTTCCTCGAGGAGGCGGTGCAGGCGCTGCCGCAGATCGCGGCGGCGCTGGGGGACGACGTCCCCGACGTCGCGCTCTACGACATCGGCGGCTACCCCGCGCTCGTCCTCGCCCGCCGCTGGGGCATCCCGGCCGTGCAGCTCTCGCCGGCGATGGTGGCGTGGGAGGGCTTCGAGTCCGACCTCGCCGACGACCTCGCGTTCCGGCAGGAGCCGGGCTACCGCGCCTACCTCGCGCGGTTCGCGGCGTGGCTCGCCGAGCACGGGATCGACGACGACCCCGAGCGGTTCGTCGGCGCGCCCGCGCGGTCGATCGTCGAGATCCCGCGGGCGTTGCAGCCGTTCGCGGAGAAGGTCGACCCGGACGTCTACACGTTCGTCGGGCCCGACATGGTCCGGCGGGCGCGCGACGAGCAATGGCCCGCGCCGGAGCGCCCGCTCGTGCTCGCGTCCTTCGGGTCGGCGTACCACGACGAGCCCGGCCTGTTCCGGGCGTGCGCGGCGGCGTTCGGGCCGCTGGCGTGGGACGTCGTCCTCGCCGTCGGCCCCGACCTCGACCTCGGCGCGCTGGGCGAGCTGCCGCCGAACGTGACCGCGCACCGGTGGGTGCCCCAGCTCGGGGTGCTCGGGCGCGCGAGCGCGTTCGTCACCCACGCCGGGATGGGCGGCTGTGCGGAGGGACTGTGGTCCGGCGTGCCGATGATCGCGATCCCGCGGGCGGTCGACCAGTTCGGCAACGCGGCGATGCTCGAGGGACTCGGCGTGGCCCGGACGGTGCCGGCCGAGGACGCGACGCCGGAGGCGCTGCGCTCGGCGCTGCTCGAGCTCACGTCCTCGCCCGACGTCGCGGCCCGGCTCGCGGCGCAGCGCGACGAGCTCCGCGCCGCCGGCGGCGCCGCGGCCGCCGCCGACGTCGTGGAGGGGGTGCTGAGCTGACGGGGAGTGTCAGCGAAGTGGCGTCACGGACGTTGAGTGTCCGTATCGGTACTTCGATCACCGCTCGGTGATCGACGGAAGAATACGGACGTCGAGTGTCCGCAACGCCACTTCGCTGACACCGGCAGGCGTTGGCTGAGCGCCTACACCTGCACGACGGCGATGGAGTTCCCGTCGAGGTCGCGCATCATGAACAGCGTCGGCGCGCCGTACCCCTCCATCACGTCGTCCAGGTCGACCCCGCCGATCTGGCTGAGGCGGGCGTGCTCGGCGCGGACGTCCGGGGTCTCGACACCGATCCCGCCCCCGCCCGGCTGCCCGCCCATGGGCGGGTTGAGCGCGAGCCGCGCCGTGGAGCCGGGCGGGGCGACCTCGATCCACCGGTTCTCGCCGTTCTCACCGAAGCGCGTGTCGCCGCGCAGCTCCCAGCCGAGCTTCTCGGTGTAGAAGGCGAGCGCCGCGTCCTGGTCGGCGACCGTGAACATGGCGACGCCGAGGTTCGTGACGGTCGTGCTGGTGGGTGCTGACGTGGACATCGGGCCTCCTCCGCGGACGGAACGTGCTGGCCCGGGCCACCGTAGGACCAGACCGGCCGCTACGAGACGCCCTCGGGGGCGGCGCCGGTGACCTGCACGCCGTCGGCGGTGATGCGCTCGATCTCGGCGAGGTCGTCGGCCGAGAGGTCGACGTCGACGGCGGCCAGCGAGCGCTCGATGTTCTTGTCCGACCGGGCGCCGACGATCGCGACGTCGATCCCGTCCTGCGCGAGCACCCACGCGATCGCGAGCTGCGAGACCTCGCAGCCCTTGTCCGCCGCGAACGACTTCAGCCGCTCGACCACCGCGAGGTTCTGGCGGAACTTCTCGCCCCGGAACGCCGAGGCCTGCGAGCGCCAGTCGGAGTCCTCGAAGGTCGTGCTCTCGTCCATCGTCCCGGTGAGCAGCCCCGAGCCCAGCGGGCTGTAGACCAGCGTGCCGATGTCGTGCTCGCGCACGTAGGGCAGCACGCCGTCCTCGATGTGCCGGCGGAACAGGTGGTACGGCGGCTGCAGGGTCTCGACGGGGCGGCGCCGGTCGAACGCGGCCATCTGGTCCTGGTCGAAGTTGGACACGCCGACGTGGCGGATCTTGCCCTCGTCGACGAGCTCCTGCAGGTAGCCCGCGGTGTCCTCGAACGGGGTCTGCTCGTCGGGCCAGTGCACCTGGTACAGGTCGATGTGGTCGATCTTCATCGCCTTGAGCGACGACTCCACACCCGAGCGCAGGTACTCCCGCGACGAGTCGCGGGGACGGTCGGTGCCCGGGTTGATGCCGCCCTTGGTGGCGATGACCACGGAGTCCCGGTCGCGGTCGAGCTCGCCGCGCAGGGCGTTGGCCAGCACCTCCTCGGACTGCCCGAAGCCGTACGACTGGGCGGTGTCGAAGAAGTTCACGCCGAGGTCCAGCGCGTGCCGGATCGCCCGCTGCGCCTGGTCGGTGTCGTACGAGCCCCACTCGCCCGAGACCTGCCAGGTGCCGAACGCGATCCGGGACACCTGCAGCTCGGTCCTGCCCAACCTCGTCATCTGAATGACGGTCGCGTACCCGGCCCGGGTGGGTGGGACACGACCGGTCGTCACCCCGAGATGTAGGCCTCGAGCTGGCTGCGGTGCTCCTCGAGCTGGTCGATGCGGCTCTTGACGACGTCGCCGATGCTGACGATCCCTGTCAGCTTCCCCGCGTCGTCGACCACGGGGACGTGGCGGATGCGCTTGTCCGTCATCGTCCGGCTCAGCGCCTGGAGGTCGTCGGTGGACCGGCAGGTGGCGACGACCGTGGTCATGATCTCGGAGATCGGGGCGTCCAGCAGCGACGCGCCGCGGTGGTGCAGGTGCCGCACGACGTCGCGCTCGGAGACGATCCCGGCCAGGCGGTCGTCCTCGCACACGACCGCGGCGCCGACGTTGCGCTCGGCGAGCACCGCGAGCAGCGACGCGACGGGGTCGTCGGGGGTCACGGTGAGCACCGCGTTCCCCTTCTGGGCGAGCAGGTCCGCGATCCGCATGGCCGTCCCCTTCGTCGGGTGCGCGACACGCAGAGGATGGCAGGGACCCTCCGTGTTCGGCCAGACCTTGACAGTGAGGTCAGGTCTGCGCATCGGTCCTGGTCAGCAGCACGGCGACGCCCAGCAGCGGCCCCGCGAGGGCGGCCACCACCACCGGCAGCGCGACCCACACCGTGCCGACGCCGACCGCGACGAGCACGGCGAGCGCCACCGCCTCCGACCCGAAGCCGGCCACCGACGTCACCGTCGCCCGGGCGTCGCCGGTGACCGCGTCCTGCACCCGGGTCTCGACGACGACGAGCAGCATCTGCAGCACGCCGTAGCCCGCGGCGATCGCCACGAACCCGGGACACACCGGCAGCAGCGCGCCGGCCGCGACGGCCAGCGCGGCGCCGGCCAGCAGCGCCCCGAGCACCCGGGGCGCCAGGCCCGCGCAGCGTCCCGCCAGCGCCGCGCACCCCGCCTCGGCGACGCCCACGACGGCCAGCAGTACCGCGACCAGCGGCGGGGACGCGCTGCCCTCGGCGGCCACGAGCGGCAGGTACTCGTCGAACGCGATCAGGCCGGTGAGCAGGGCGGTGACCAGCACCGCGCGCCGCAGCAGCACCGTCCGCGACACCTCGGCGAGCCCGTCGCGCAGCGTCGCCCACCAGTCGGCGGCGATCCCGCGGGGCCGGGGTCCCGACGGTCCCCGCGGCGCCTCGGGCAGCGTCAGCGCGAGGGCCCCGCCCGCGAGGCAGGCGGCGCTGCCGACGAGGCCCGGGAGCACGTACCCGCCGACCTGCACCAGCGGCGCGGCGAGCAGCGCCGCGACGAGGATCGCGACGAGGAAGCCGGAGCGGGCGCGGCCCATGAGCGTCGCGTAGCGGTCGGTGGCGCCCCAGCCGTCGAGGGCGTCGTAGACCAGGGCCTCGAGCGTCCCCGAGCCCAGCGCGGTGGCGGCGCCCCAGAGCACGAAGCCGATCGCGAAGGACGCCGTCGACGGGACGAGCACCCAGAGGGCGAACGCGACGGCGGTCAGCGCGCCGGCGGCGGCGAGCATCCGGCGCCGCGAGGTGACGTCGGCCCAGGCGCCGGAGGGCACCTCGAGGACGAGCGAGGTCAGCGACCACAGCCCGAACAGCACCGAGATCGCCGCGTCGGAGAGCCCGTGGTCGGCGAAGAGCAGCGCGTAGAGCGGGTAGAGCGGCACGAACTGGCCCAGCGCCTCGACGGCGACGACCCTCGCTCCGAACCCGCGCGGGACCCGCGGATCGCGCGGGACCGGGTGTCAGCGTCGGCGGAAGATGTTCTGCACGTCCCCGACCCTATGTGAGCGATCTTCGGGGGTATAGCACCAAAGTTCGCTCACGTAGGAGGGTGACGGCCATGAGCGAGCCCACGACCCCGACCGGCGGCCACCCGAACATGAGGCGGGCCTACGGGCTGCGCGGGCCGGACGACGCGCGGGAGCTCTACGACGAGTGGGCCGAGAGCTACGACGCCGACCTCGCGGACGCGAGCCAGGACTACGTCGCGCCGCGCCTCGCCGCCGAGACGGTCGTGCGCGTCGCGGGCACCGGCGGCACCGTGCTCGACGCCGGCTGCGGCACCGGGCTCGTCGGGGCGGCGCTGGCCGAGCGGGGCGTCGCGGTCGTCGACGGGGTCGACGTCTCGCCGGGCATGCTCGAGCGCGCGCGGGACACGGGTGCCTACCGCTCGCTCGAACCCGCCGACCTCACCCGCCCGCTGGCCACGCCGGACGACGCCTACGACGTCGTCGTGTGCGTCGGCACGCTGACCCACGGCCACGTCGGCCCTGAGGCGCCCGGGGAGTTCCTGCGCGTGACCCGACCCGGCGGCACCGTCGTGGCCACCGTCCTCGACGACGTGTGGGAGCCCGGCGGCTACCGCGCCGAGGTCGACGGCCTCGTGTCCGCCGGACGGGCGGATCTCGTGTCCGCCGACCTGTCGCCCTACCGCGCGGGCGTCGGTGTCGAGGCCCGGATGCTGGTGCTGACCGCGCGCTGAGGGATAGAACGGGGGCCATGAGCACCGAGGCCACGACCGACGAGCCCGAAGTCCTCTGGCGGCCCGACGAGGCGACGGTGCGCGACGCCCGCATCACCGCCTTCGCGCAGCGGGCGGCCCGCGAGCACGGCGTGACGGTGGACACCTACGAGGAGCTGTGGCGCTGGTCGACCACCGACCTCTCCGCGTTCTGGGGCACGGTCGTCGACCACCTGGGCGTGCGCTTCCACGAGCAGCCCAGCGAGGTCCTCGCCACCGAGGACATGCCGGGCGCCAGCTGGTTCCCGGGCGCCACGCTGAACTACGCCGAGCACGCCCTGCACCCCGCCGAGGGCGGCGCCGACGGCGACACCGCGATCGTCGCGCTGCGCGAGGACGGGCGCCGCGTCGCGCGCACCTACGGCGAGCTGCGCGACGACGTCGCCCGCGCGCGGGCCGGGCTCGTCGAGCTCGGGGTGGGCCGCGGCGACCGGGTCGTCGCGCTCGCGCCCAACAGTGTCGAGACGCTCGTCGCGTTCCTCGCCGCGGCGTCGCTGGGCGCGACGTGGTCGTCGTGCTCGCCGGACTTCGGCGCCCGCGCCGTCGTCGACCGCTTCGCCCAGATCGAGCCGGCGGTGCTCGTCGCCGTCGACGGCTACCTCTACAACGGCAAGTCCTACGACGTCCGCGGCACCGTCGACGAGCTGCGCGCGCAGCTGCCGACCCTGCGCGCCGTGGTCGGCATCGACTACGTCGCTGACGACGCCTGGGCCGACCACGACGACGTGCTGGGCTGGGCGGCGTTCACCGACCACGCCGGCGCCGAGCTCACCGTCGACCCGGTGCCGTTCGACCACCCGCTGTGGATCCTCTACTCGTCGGGCACCACGGGCCTGCCCAAGGGCATCGTGCACTCGCACGGCGGCATCGTCGTCCAGCACCTCGCGTCGCTGGCCTTCCAGCACGACCTCGGCCCCGGCGACCGGTTCTTCTGGTTCACCACCACCGGCTGGATGATGTGGAACCTGCTGATCTCCGGGCTGCTGGTCGGCGCGACGGTGATCGCCTTCGACGGCAGCCCGGGCCACCCCGACCTCGACGTGCTGTGGCGGATGGCCGCCGACGAGGGCGTCACGCTGTTCGGGACGTCGGCGTCGTTCGTGCAGTCGTGCCTCAAGGCCGGCCTGCGCCCGCGCGACGCGTTCGACCTGTCCGCGATCCGGTCGGTGGGATCCACCGGGTCTCCACTGTCGCCCGAGGGCTTCGACTGGCTGCGTGACGCGGTCGGCGGGCACCTCCAGATCGCGTCGGTGTCGGGCGGCACCGACGTGTGCGCGGCCTTCGTCGGGGTGGCCCCGACCGTCCCGGTGTGGCGCGGCGAGATCTCCTGCCGGTCACTCGGTGCGGCCGTGGAGTCGTTCGACCCGCAGGGCAACCCGGTGATCGACGAGGTCGGCGAGCTCGTCATCACCCGGCCCATGCCGTCGATGCCGGTGATGCTGTGGAACGACCCCGACGGCTCGCGGATGCACGAGTCCTACTTCGAGGACTTCCCCGGTATCTGGCGCCATGGCGACTGGCTCCTCGTCACCCCGCGCGGCTCGTGCGTCATCCGCGGGCGCAGCGACTCCACGCTCAACCGCGGCGGCGTGCGCATGGGCACCGCGGAGTTCTACGAGGTCGTGGAGTCGTTCGACGAGGTGCTCGACTCGCTGGTCATCGACACCTCGGGCCTCGAGGGCGCCCGCGACGGCGGGGAGCTGCTGTGCTTCCTCGTGCTCGGCGAGGGCGTCGCGTTCGACGACGTGGCGCCGCAGCTCAAGAAGGCGCTGCGCAGCCAGCTCTCCCCGCGCCACGTGCCCGACCGCTTCCTCGTCGTCGACGACGTCCCGCGCACGCTCAACGGCAAGAAGTCCGAGGTGCCGGTCAAGCGGATCCTCGCCGGCACCGCCGTCGACAAGGCGGTCAGCAAGGACGCACTGCGCAACCCCGAGGCGCTCGAGGACGTCGTCGCCCGGGCGCGGGACTAGCTGGACCTAGGTGGTCGCGACCGTGGTGACGGCCTCGGACAGCGTCACCGTGGCGCCGAGGACGTCGCCGCGGTCGTCCCGGCGCGACGAGATCAGCACGTCGAAGAAGCGCGGCCGCTCCGGCGCGTGGCACGGGACCTCGACCCGAGCGGGGGCGGGGAGGTCGCCGCGCAGGGCGGCCCGGATCGCGGCGGCGACGGCGGCGCTGTGCCTGTCAGTGGGCGCCGCGGCGTCGCAGAGCGCCAGATAGGAGACGCCGATCCCGGCGCGGGCCGGGTCGCCGCCGTTGGCCAGGCAGAACGCGCACCACGACTCGTCGACCCAGACGATCACCCCGTCGGCGTCCAGCAGCGCCGTCTCCACGGGTGGGTCGTCGGGCGGCGGGTCGGGCACGGACGGGTCGGCGACGTCGCGGGCGGCCGCGACCGCGGCGTCCAGCTCGTCCGCCTCGGCCAGCAGCGCGACGCGCGTTTCGGCGTCGGAGAGGCTCGCTCGTGCCAGCAGCCGCAGCGCGACCCGCTGGACGCGGTCGAGCGGCCCGCCGATCGCGCAGCGCCCCGTCGGCCGCCGGGACTCGGAGCGGGCGGCGTCGAGCACGGAGCGGGCCCCGGCCTCCGGGATCACGGAGAGATCGCGGCCGGTGATCATCGCGACTCGGGTGGTCGGGGTGGTGGCGGCGTCATCGGCACCTCGTGGCGGGGTCGGGCCAGCGCTGGGCTGCAGATCGGGGCGGGGTCCGGGCCACGATCCCGCGATCCCGACGAAGGCGGCATCGCGTGGCGGGGACACTCTGCCCAGCGGCCGAGATCGAGAGCAATTGTGGAACCGCGAACGATCCGCGGCCCGTGCTCAGGCCGGGACGGCCATCTCCGCCAGATCGTCGGCGTCGATCAGCGGCGCGTCGGTCTTCTCCCGGACCTCGTCGGCGGTGACGCCGGGGGCGAGTTCGCGCAGCACGAACCCGCCGGGGGTGACGTCGACGACGGCGAGGTCGGTGATGACGCGCGAGACGACACCGCGCCCGGTCAGGGGCAGCGAGCAGCTCTCGACGAGCTTGGCGCCGCCCTTCTTCGTCAGGTGCTCCATGATCACCAGGACGCGGCGGGCGCCGTGGACGAGGTCCATCGCCCCGCCCATGCCCTTGACCATCGCTCCGGGCACGGCCCAGTTGGCGATGTCGCCGTTGACCGCGACCTGCATCGCGCCGAGGACGGCGACGTCGACCTTGCCGCCGCGGATCATCCCGAACGACAGCGCGGAGTCGAAGAACGAGGCGCCGTCCCGGACGGTCACGGTCTCCTTGCCGGCGTTGATGAGGTCGGGGTCGACCTCGTCCTCGCGCGGGTAGGGGCCGACGCCGAGCAGCCCGTTCTCCGAGTGCAGCAGCACGTCGACACCGTCGGGCAGGTGGTTGGGGATGAGCGTCGGCAGGCCGATGCCGAGGTTGACGTACTGGCCGTGGGTGAGCTCGCGGGCGGCGCGGGCCGCGATCTGCTCGCGGGACAGGGTCACGTCAGGCCTCCCGGGTGGTGCGCTTCTCGATGTGCTTGCGCGCGGCCTGCTCGGCGGTCAGCTCGACGACGCGGTGGACGAAGATGCCGGGCACGTGGACGTCGTCGGGGTCGATCTCGCCGGGCTCGACGAGCTGCTCGACCTCGGCGATCGTCGTGCGCCCGGCCATCGCGGCGAGCGGGTTGAAGTTCCGCGCCGAGCGGTGGAAGACGAGGTTGCCGTGCCGGTCGCCCTTCCAGGCGCGCACGAGCCCGAAGTCGCAGACCAGGGAGCGCTCGAGGACGAAGGGCTTCCTCTCACCGTCCACCTCGAACTCACGGACCTCCTTCGGCGGCGACGACACGGCCACCGACCCGTCGGGGGCGTAGCGCCACGGCATGGCCCCGTCGGCGACCCAGGTGCCGACGCCGGCCGGGGTGTAGAAGGCGGGGACGCCCGAGCCGGCGGCGCGCAGCCGCTCGGCGAGCGTGCCCTGCGGGGTCAGCTCGACCTCGAGCTCGCCGGAGAGGTACTGCCGGGCGAACTCCTTGTTCTCGCCGATGTAGGACGCGACGACGCGGGCGATGCGGTGCTGCTCGAGCAGGATGCCCAGGCCCCAGCCGTCGGTGCCGCAGTTGTTCGACGCGACGTGCAGGTCGGTCACCGACGTCCGCGAGAGCGCGTCGATGAGCACGATCGGGACGCCGGACAGGCCGAACCCGCCGACGGCGAGCGAGGCGCCGTCGGGGACGTCGGCGACGGCGTCGTCGGCCGAGGCGACGGTCTTGTCGATGCTGCTCGTCCTGCTCATCGGGCCCCCTTGGCGTGCTCGCGGAGCAGCGGCGTGACGACCTCGGGCCGCTGGAAGGAGGCCAGGTGCGCCGCGTCGGTGACCGACTCGAGCCGGGCGCCGGGGATGCCGTCGGCGAGGACCTGCTGACACCCGGGCGGCGTAGCCGGGTCGTCGACGCCGCTGACCACGAGCGTCGGGGTGCTGATCGAGCCGAGCTGGTCGACGATGTCCCACGCCGCGACGGCCTCGCAGCAGCCGGCGTAGCCCTCGGCGGGCGTCGCGGCGATCATGTCGCGCATCCGGCGCGCCGTTTCGGGCTCGGCGTCGGCGTAGTCGTCGGTGAACCAGCGCGTCACGACCGCGTCGGCGATGGCCGCGACGCCCTCGGCGCGCGCGGTCTGCGCCCGCTGGCGGAAGGTGTCGCCGTTGGGGAAGAGCGCCGCGGTGCAGAGCAGGGCCAGCGTGCTCGCGCGCTCGGGGGCGTGCAGGCCGATCCACTGGGCGATCGCGCCGCCGAGCGAGACGCCGGCGAACGAGGCGCGGGTGACGCCGAGGTCGTCGAGGGTCTCGAGGACGTCGCGGGCCAGGTCCTCGACGGCGTAGGGCCCGTCGGGCACGGGCGAGCCGCCGTGGCCGCGGGTGTCGAGAGTGATCACGCGGAACTCGTCGGCGAGCTCGCGGCGCTGCGGTGCCCACATGTCGACGGTGCTGCCCAGCGAGCACAGCAGGACCAGCGGGGGCGCGTCGTCGGGACCCTCGATGACGTGGTGCAGCTTCACGTCCCCCACCGTGCCCGGTCGCGGTCCCCGGTGAACCGCGGGCTTCCGCTCATCAGGACTCCAGCTTCGACGGGTGCACGGTCAGGGCGGTGACCTCGACGTCCATGTACGGGAAGAGCGGCAGGCTGGAGAGCAGCTGGTGGAGCTCGTCGCCGGAGTCGACGTCGAAGCGGCTGACGTTGGCGTAGCGCCCGACCACCCGCCAGAGCTCGGGCCACTTCCCGGCGCGCTGGATCTCGTGGGCGCGCTCGCGCTCCCGCGCGCGGAGGTCGTCGGCGACGTCGGCGGGCATGTCGTGGGGGAGGCGGACCTCCATGCGGACGAGGAACTGCACGCGGTGCTCCGGGTGATCGACGGAAGAATACGGACACTGGGTGTCAGCGAAGCCACTTCGCTGACGTTCCGGGCCTAGCGGTCGGCGCGGTACCGGGCAAGCTTGTCGGGGTCGATCGCGACGCCAAGGCCCGGGCCCTGGCGGGCGCCGGAGCGGCCGTCGGCGATGACCGGCGGGTCGGTGAGGACGTCGTCGCTCATCAGCAGGAAGTTGGTGACCTCGACGGGGTGGCGGGCCAGCGACCGCAGTCCGCAGGCCAGCGCGGTGGAGGCGACGGTGCCGAGCATCCCGTCGATCTGGTTGCCGACCACCGTGGTGACGCCCAGGCCCTCGCACAGCCCGACGATCTTCGCGGAGTCGGTGAACCCGGTGCGCGCGACCTTGACGCTGATCGCGTCGGCGTCGCGGTCGAGCAGCGAGCGCGCGACCCCGCCCAGGGTGATCGTCGACTCGTCGCCGACGATCGGGATCGGGCTCTCGCGCACGATGCGCCGCCGGCCGAGGACGTCGTCGGCGGGGTTGGGCTCCTCGAGCATCGTCACGTGGAAGTCGGCGAGCCGGCGGGCGGCGACGATGGCGGTGTCGGCGTCCCAGCCGCGGTTGGCGTCGGCGTAGAGCTCGACGGAGTCGCCGAGCTCGCGGCGCAGCTCGCGGACCGCGGCGAGGTCGTGGGCGAGGTCCCGCCCGACCTTGACCTTGAACGCCTCGACGCCGCAGGTGTCGCTCATCTCCACGGCGTCGGCGACCATCTCGGCCGGCGTCCCGAGCCCGATCATGTGCGCGACGCGGACCTCGTCGGCGGCGTGCCCGAGCAGCGCGTGCACCGGCTGCCCGCAGGCCTGGCCGACGAGGTCCCAGAGCGCGACGTCGATGGCTCCGCGGGCGGTGTTGTTGGCGACGGTGCGGGCGAGGTCGGCGCGGATCCGCTCGCGGGCGAACGGGTCGGCGCCGACGAGCACGGGAGCGAACAGCTCGCGGACCGCGGTCACGATCGACGTCGCGGTCTCGCCGTAGGTGTAGGGCCGGGGCGGGGCCTCGCCGTGCCCGACCAGGCCGTCGTCGGTGGTGATCCGCACGAGGACGTGGTCGGCGGCGGTGGCCTTGCCGCTGGCGAACGCGAACGGCCGCCGGTAGGGGATCGCGAGCGGGATCGCCTCGACGGATCGGATCTTCATGCGCGTGCGGTCTCCCTCAGGGGTCGGCGGTGATCTCGGGGTCCTCGGTTCGGCACAGCACCTCGAGCGCGCGTGCCAGGGCCGGGCGGGGGTCGTCGCGGCGCCAGGCGAGCGCGACGTCGGTGGTGACGAGGTCGTGGCCGGGAGAGGTGGACTCGTCGAGCTCGACGTAGTGCACGCCCGCGACGGCCACCGCGAGCACCGACGACGGCAGCAGCGCGAGCCCGGCGCCCGCGGCGACGAGCGCGAGCACGATCGAGGTCTGGTCGGCCTCGTGGGTGTGCCGGGGCGTGAACCCCGCCGCCCGGCACGCCCGTGCCGCCGCGTCGCCCACCACCGACCCAGGCGCGGAGTAGACGACGAAGTCCTCGTCGGAGAGGTCGGCGAGGTCGGCGAGGCGCACCGTCGGGGCGGCCCGGGTGGAGCGAAGGCGTCCCCCGCTGCGTCCCACGCCGTCGAGGTGACCTTCGCTGCTCCCCGCGAGCCGGTGCCCCGCCGGCACCGCGAGGACCAGGCGCTCGCGGGCGAGGAGGTGGTGGGCGAGCGCGGGGTCGGCGACGGGCAGGCGCAGGACGGCGAGGTCGATGGTGTGCTCGCTCAGCGCCGCCTCGAGGGCGGGCGTGAGCATCTCGGTGGCGAAGCTCAGCGCGAGCCCGGGCAGCTCCTCGTCCAGCCGCCGGACCAGGGCCGGGAGGTGGCCGTACGTCGCCAGCCCCGTCGCCCCGACCCGCAGCCGCCCGAGCGCGCCCGCCGCGACACGGCCCACCTGGTCGCGGGCCGCGTCGACCGAGGCGAGGATGCGCACGGCCTCGGGCAGCAGCGCCTCCCCGGCGGCGGTCAGGTCGACCCGCCGCGTCGTGCGCTCGAACAGCGGCGCCCCCAGCTGTGACTCCAGCTGCCGGATCGCCTGGGACAGCGGCGACTGGGCGATGTGCAGCCGTTCGGCTGCGCGTCCGAAGTGCCGTGTCTCGGCGACGGCGACGAAGTAGCGCAGCTGGCGGGTCTCCACCGGCGCGACTCCTTTCCATGGGTCGAGCTCCGCTGCGCTACGTCTCCCGCTCCAGCACGAAGTCGCGGTCGGCGCGGACCTCGTCCCCGTTCCCGGTGGGCTGCGGGTCGAGCGTCAGCTCCGGCTTGTCGGCCGAGGCGACGTCGTTGCCGAGGTAGGGGTCGCCGGTGAAGAACAGCTGCGAGGTCAGCGTGCGGTGCCCGGGCGCGGCGACGAGCAGGTGGAGGTGGGCGGGACGCCACGGGCTCCACCCGGCGGCCTGGGTCATCTGCCCGGTCGGCCCGTCGAGCGGGATCGTGTAGGGCGCGGGCTTGCGGGTGTGGATCTCGAAGCGGCCCTGGTCGTCGCAGCGGACCACGCCGCGCAGGTTCCCGGCCGGCGGCGCCGCGGCGAACCCGGAGTACCAGCCGTCGGCGTCGGTGTGCCAGATGTCGACGGTGGCCCCGGCCAGCGGCGTGCCGTCGGTGGCGGTGACCTGGCCGGCCAGGATCATCGGGGTGCCGGGCTCGTCGTCGCGCATCGGCAGGGTGGCCGGCGAGTCGAGGTGGACCTGCCCGTCGAGCCAGAACGGGCCCAGGATCGTGCCGACCGAGCCCTGCTGGGTGGCCGCGGCGACCTTCTCGACCTCGAACTCGAGGTAGACGTCGAGGAACAGCGGCCACTCGCCGGTGTCGGACACCGCGATCAGCCACTGCTTGAACGCGTCGAACTCCTCGTAGGTCACCTGCTGCTCGCGGATCGCGGAACGCAGGCCCTCGAGCGCGGCGCCGACGACGGTGGCCACGCGCTGCGGGTCGACCCCGCCGGCGGCGGGGCCGCGCAGGTTCGACGCACCGGAGCGGGCGATCTCGGTGGCGTGCGCGCCGGCGGTGACGGCGTCCGACGGGGATGTGGGGGAGACGGACGGGTCCTGGGTGCTGGTCATCGTGTCCTCGGTGTGGTGGCGGTGGTGGTGAGGTCCTCGGCGTCGTGGTCGTGGACCCATGCGTTGTCGGGCAGGTAGCGGGCGAACCGCCGGAGGCGCTCGCCGAGGCGGGGGTGGTCGTCGGCGAGGTGCAGCAGGGTGCCGGTGTCCCAGGCGCTCGCGGCGATCGCGCGGGTGCGGGCCCGGCGGCTTCGCGGATAGGCGGCGAGCGCGGTCGCGGGGTCGTGCTCGACGAGCAGGCGGGCGAGCACCACGGCGTCCTCGATCGACTGGTTCGCGCCCTGCCCGTGGTGGGGCAGCATCGCGTGGCAGGCGTCGCCGATCAGGGCGGTGCGACCCCGCGTCCAGCGCGTCAGCGACGGCTGGGACAGCAGCGGCCAGCGCGGGCTCTGGGGCACCGCGGCGAGCATCTCGCGCACCGCGGGGTGCCAGCCGGCGAAGGCGTCGAGCAGCTCGCCGTCGCCCACCTCCTGCGGGCCGCCCGACCACGTCGCGGGTCCGCACAGCACGGCGAAGAAGTTGACGGTGTCGTCGTCGCGGCCCAACGCGTAGTGCAGCAGGTGCGCGTGCGGCCCGGCCCAGAACTGGATGGCGTGCGGGTCGGGCAGGCTCGGCAGCGCGTCGACCGGGACGAGGCCGCGGAACGCGCTGGTGCCCGAGTAGACGGGGCCGGTGCCCGGGCCGGTGACGGCGTCGCGGACCGTCGAGTGCACGCCGTCCGCGCCGACGACGACGTCGCCGCCGACCTCGCCGCCGTCGTCGAGCGTCAGCGTCCCGACCGCGGTGT
>CADCTH010000061.1 GCA_902805495.1 uncultured Actinomycetospora sp. | reverse complement strand
CGTCGTCCCCGGTCGGTCCACCCCGTGGACCCTGCCACGCGCGGCCGACGACGGGTCAGCTCCCGACCAGTCCCCAGGACGTCGCCGCGATCCGGTCGGCGTCCTCGCGCTCGAGGGTGCCGGCGTCGGCCGCGGCGGCGGCGAGGGCCGCCTCGACCTCGAGCAGGGCGGCGACCCACGCCGCGTCCGACGTCGCCTCCCGGGCGCCCCCGCGGACCAGGACGGCGTCGAACAGGCCGGGCTCGGTCACGCGGGGCAGTGTGCACTCCGTGCTCGTGAGCAGCGAACGGTGCTCCGGCACCGATTTCTGCTCACGTGCGCGTCAGCGCACCCCCGCGGTGGCCCCGGCGTCGCGGGTGCTGTGGGCGCCCTCGGCGAACTCCTCGACGATCTTCGCGCAGAACGCGTCGAGGTCGTTCGGTGTGCGGCTGGTCACGAGGCCCCTGTCCACCACGACCTCCTCGTCGACGGCGTCGCCGCCGGCGTTGCGGATGTCGGTGCGCAGGCTCGGATAGGAGGTCAGCGTGCGCCCGCGCACGAGGTCGGCCTCGACGAGCGTCCACGGCGCGTGGCAGATGGCGGCGACCGGCTTGCCGGCCGCGAAGATCGCCTGCACGAACGACACGACGTCGCCGCTCTGACGCAGCTGGTCGGCGTTGATCGTGCCGCCGGGCAGGACCAGCGCGTCGAAGTCGTCGGCCGAGACGTCGGAGATCGCGGCGTCCGGGGTGAACGTGTCGCCCTTGTCGATGTCGGAGTTCATCGCCTGGATCGGGTCGGTCGAGAGCGAGATCAGCGTGCTCCGCGCGCCCGCTCCGTCGACCGCGGAGCGGGGCTGCTCGAGCTCCGCCTGCTCCACGCCGTTGGTGGCGATGATCGCGACCCGCCGTCCGTCCAGTTCGCCCGCCATGGTCTGCGTTCCTCCTCGGGTGTCGGCACGGCGCCGGTCACGACGCCGTCACCGATCGGCTGCCCGGACGACGGGCGACCCGAAACGGTCAGCGCGCCCGCAGGACCAGACCGGGCGCGGACGGCCCCGACGCCTCCCGCGCGGCGGCCCGGTCGGCGAGCGCCGCGAGGTCGACCCCGTGGCGGACGGCGGCGTCGGGGGCCTCGGCGATCGTCTCCGCGCCGCGGCGCAGTAACGACGACGCGCCGCGCGGGTTGCCCCGCTGCTCGTGGGTCAGGCCGACCGCGAGCTGCGCGAGGCCTTTCCACAGCAGGCGCTCGTCGGTGGGCGCGGCCTTCCACGCCGCCTCGAGGACGTCGTGCGCGTCGAAGGGCCGGTCGTCGTCGAGGAACTCCTGGGCGCGGGCGAACGCCTCGTCCGGCGGGAGCGGCTCGTCCTCCTCGGGCCGCTCGATGCCCTGCGCGCCCCGCGGCAGGGGTCGCCCGCTGGCGTCCCGGGGTCGCGCGTTGCGCGCGCGACCATCGGCGTCCCGGTCCCGCCCGTCGGTCACGTCCCCGACCCTAGGACTGGGTGCGCGAGCCCGTCTGCTCGGCGTCGTCGGTGCCCGCCGACCCGGTGGACCCGGTCGACTCCGTCGAGTCGGTCGACCCGGAGCCCGCGTCGCCGGCGCCCGACTCGATCTCGGCGGTGCCGTCCGACGCGTCGGACTTCGCCGCGGCGTTCCGCGTGGACATCAGGCTCGTGACCGTGACCACGGCGAGCGTGGCCACGATGACCACGAGCGAGAGCCACGTCGGGATCTCGGGGATCGCCGGGTTCACGTCCTCGTGCAGGTACAGCAGGATCAGCTTGACGCCGATGAAGGCCAGGATGACCGCCAGGCCGTAGGACAGGTGCACGAGGCGGTCGAGCAGGCCGACCAGCAGGAAGTACAGCGCCCGCAGGCCCAGCAGCGCGAACGCGTTGGCGGTGAAGACGATGTAGGCGTTCTGCGTGATGCCGAAGATCGCGGGGATCGAGTCGAGCGCGAACACCAGGTCCACCGACAGGATCACCGCGACGACGATGAACAGCGGGGTGACGCCCCACTTGCCGTTCACCCGCGCGGTCAGCTTGCCGTCGTCGGACTCGCCCTGGTGGTCGCCCTGGTCCTCGTGCACCGTGACGATCCGCCGGACGAACCTGACCGCCCGGTTGTCGTGCATGTCCTTCGGTTCCTGGCCGTGCTGCTTGATCAGCGAGTACGCCGTGTACAGCAGGAACAGCCCGAAGATGACGAACACGAACGCGAACGCGGAGATCACCGCGGCGCCGATGGCGATGAAGATCGCGCGCATCACCAGCGCGCCGATGACGCCCCAGAGCAGCACCTTCTGCTGGTGGCGCTTGGGCACGGCGAACTGCGTGAGGATCACCGCGAAGATGAACAGGTTGTCGACCGAGAGGCTCTTCTCGACGAGGTAGCCGGCGAAGTACTCGGTGCCCGACTGGGTGCCCATCGTGAACAGCAGGATGACGCCGAAGACCACGGCGACGGCGATGTAGATGACCGACCACAGCGTGGCCTCGCGGAAGCTCACCTCGTGCGGCGAGCGGGCGTGCCAGATGTCGATGCCGACGAGGACGACGATGCCACCGATCGTGGCCGCCCATGCCCAAAACGGGACCGTCACGCCTGCTCCTCCACCACTGCTGTCGTCCGTCTCGGGAACCCGGGCTCGCCAACGGACAGGACGGACCTGGGGTTCCCCGCTGTGACGATACCGACGCGCGGTCCGGATCGACCGGGATGTCGGATTTCCCCGGGGCCCACCCGACGGTCGGCATCTCGGAGGACGGGCGGCGGCTCTGGCTCGTCACCGTCGACGGGCGCCAGGAGGCGAGCATCGGTGCCACCCTCGCCGAGCTGGCCCGCCTGCTGACCGACCTCGGGGCCCCCGTCGCCGCGTCCCTCGACGGCGGCGGTTCGACGACCATGGTCCGCCGCGGTCGCGACGAGGACCTCGGTGTCGTCAACACCCCGTCGGCCGACCCGCTGCGGGCCGTGACCGACGCCCTCGCGGTCCTCCCCCGCTGACCGGATCGGCACACCCGGGGAACAGACCGCGGCGCCATGGGGTTCAATGGGGTGTCCGGGCCGGGCGCCATGTGCCCCCGGGTCTCAATTCACAACGGCCTCCAGGGACGATCGTTCGGCTGAAGCCCTGGTGTGCCACGCGCCGCGAGGCGGCTCATCGCCCGGTCCGGACACCCTCGCGTTGGACAGACGACGGCCCCCGCACCCTGGGTGCGGGGGCCGTCGTGGTCGGGGCGTCAGCCGCCCTCGGGCTCGCCGGGCTGGGTCGCGCCGCCGGGCAGCTGCTGACCGAACTGCTGCGCGCACTGGTCGGCGGCCTGCTGCACCGCCGCCGGGTTCGGCGCGTTGCCCGCGTTCGACAGGCACTGCTGGAACTGCTGGATCGACGCCCCGCCGCCGAAGTTGAGGAACGCGACGGCGAAGAAGATGAGCAGGATCTGCGCGAGCACACCCAGGATCAGCATGATGACGCCCAGCACGAGGCCGGTCATGGCGGCGCCGCCGTTGGTGGCCTGCATGCGCTTGACCCGGCCGCGCCCGACCACGCCGAAGATCACGGCGAGGAGGGCGAACAGCACCGTGAGGAGCCCCGCGAAGGGGATCCAGACGATCAGGATCGAGAGCACCGCGAGGATGCCGAACACCAGCGCGGCGGTGCCCATCCCGTTGCGGGGCTTGGCCGGCTGGGCCGGGTCTCCCCAGCCGGGAGGGTTCGGGCCCGAGCCGCCGTACGCCGGCTCCCCGTACTGCTGCCCCTGACCCGGCGGG
>CADCTH010000060.1 GCA_902805495.1 uncultured Actinomycetospora sp. | reverse complement strand
GCCGGCCTGCGGGAGGTCGCGGCGACCGACGTCGACATCACCACCGACACACTCGTCGGGTCGGTCGGCGGGGTCCACGACACGACGCTGGTGACGGTGACGTTCTCGCGGCTGGCCCCGAAGCACCGCCTGCGGGCGTGGATCAGCCTGCTCGCGCTCACCGCGGCGCACCCCGACCGGCCGTGGCGCGCGGTCACCGTCGGGCGCGGCGGCAAGGACCCGGCAGCGGTGTCCACCCTCGGGCCGCTCGAGCCCGAGGTCGCGCAGAAGGTCCTCGCCGACCTGCTGGCCCTCCACGCCGACGGGATGACCGAGCCGCTGCCGCTGATGAGCAAGACGTCGGAGGCCTACGCCCAGGCGCGCGCCACGGGGGGCGAGCTCGCCGCGATGAATCGCGCCCGCGACCGGTGGACCGATCGCTACGGCGCCGAGCAGGACGACCCCGCCCACGTGCTGGTGTGGGGACGCGGGCGCGCCCTCGACGACCTCGTCGGCCCCGCGGACGGCGACAGCCCGAGCCGGTTCGCCGGCCTCGCCACACGGCTGTGGACCCCGGTCCGCGACGCCGAGGAGATGAGCGCCCCGTGACCGCGACGCTCGCGGCGCCCCCGTCGTTCGACGTCTGCGGCCCGCTCCCCACCGGCACCACGGTGCTCGAGGCCAGCGCCGGCACGGGCAAGACGTACACGATCGCCGCGCTCGCGGCCCGCTACGTCGCCGAGGGTCGGGCGACGTTGCCGCAGGTCATGCTCGTGACGTTCGGGCGCGAGGCCACGCGCGAGCTGCGCGAACGCGTCCGCGAGCGGTTCGTGCGCACCGAGCGCGGCCTGGCCGACCCGGCGGCCGCGCGGCGGGGGGACGACGCCGTCACCGCCCTGCTCGCCGACGCGGACGACCTCGACGTCGCCCGGCGGCGCGCCCGCCTGACGTCCGCGCTCGCCGGGTTCGACGCCGCGACGATCGCGACCACCCACCAGTTCTGCCAGGACATGCTCACCGGTCTCGGCATCGTCGGCGACACCGATCCCGACGGCACGTTCGTGGAGCGCATCGACGACGTCGTCACCGAGGTCGTCGACGACTTCTACCTGCGGAAGTACGCCGTTCCCGGCGCGCCCGCGCCGCACTTCGACCGGGCCACCGCGCTGGAGATCGGCCGTGCCGTCGTCGGTGACCCGTCCGCCGGGATCGCCCCGGAGCGGGACATCGAGGGCGCGGCCGGCGCTCGCGCGTCCTTCGCCCGCGCCGTGCGCCGGGAGGTCGAGACGCGCAAGCGGCGGCGGAGGCTGTTCACCTTCGACGACATGCTCATCCGGCTGCGCAACGCGCTGACCGACCCGCGGCTCGGCGACGCGGCGTGCGCGCGGCTGCGGGAGCGGTTCTCGGTGGTGCTGGTCGACGAGTTCCAGGACACCGACCCGATCCAGTGGGAGATCCTCCGCGTCGCGTTCCACGAGCACAGCGCCCTGACCTTCATCGGCGACCCGAAGCAGGCGATCTACGCGTTCCGCGGCGCCGACGTCGTCAGCTACCTCCAGGCCGTCGAGTCGGCGGGGACCAAGTCCGGGCTCGGCACCAACTGGCGCAGCGACGAGCCCCTGGTCCGTGCTCTCGAGAGGGTGTTCAACGGCGCCGCGCTGGGCGACGAGAGGATCGTGGTGCCCTCGGTGGTCTCCGCGCACCCCGTTCGCCGGCTCGTCGGGGCCCCGCGCCCGGCGCCGTTCCGGCTCCGCGTGCTGCCCCGCGACGGCCTGCGGAGCACGTGGCGCACCAGCCTGCCGATGGTCGGGGGCGTGCGCGAGAAGGTCGCCGCCGACCTCGCCGCGGACATCGCGGAGCTGGTCGCCGCCGACTCGCGCTGGGAGGAGGCCGGCCGCGCGGACCCGACGCTCGGTCCCGGCGACGTCGCGGTGCTCGTGCGCACCAACGCCCAGGCCGGTCTCGTGCGCGAGGCCCTCACGGTGGCCGGCATCCCGTCCGTCCTCGCGGGTGCCACCAGCGTGTTCGCCACCGAGAGCGCCGACGAGTGGCTGACGCTCCTCGAGGCCGTCGAGCAGCCCGGGCGGCCGTCCCGGGTGCGGGCGGCGGCGCTCACGGTGTTCCTCGGGCACGCGGCCGCGGACGTGGACGCCCACGCCGACGTGGTGCTCCCCGAGGTCGGCGCCGCGCTCCGGCGCTGGGGCGCGGTGCTGCACGACCGCGGGGTCGCGGCGTTCCTCGAGGCGGTGGCGGCCGAGACGGGACTCGCGGCGCGGGTGCTCGCCCGCGTCGACGGCGAGCGGCGCATCACCGACGTCCGCCACATCGGCCAGGTCCTGCACGCCGCCGCGGTCGAGTCGCGGCTGGGCGTCGTCGCGCTCGTCGAGTGGCTGCGGACGCGGATGGCCGAGGCCGCCGCGGGCACCGGTGAGCTGCGGCCCGAGCGCAGCCGGCGCCTCGAGTCCGACGCCAGCGCGGTCCAGGTGCTCACCATCCACAAGTGCAAGGGCCTCGAGTTCCCGGTGGTGTACGTGCCGTTCGGCTGGGACCGCTGGGTCTCCGACGAGCCGCGGGTCGTCACCCACCACGACGAGGCCATGCAGCGGGTGCGCGCGGTCGGTGGTGAGACCGACCCCGCGTGGCGCGACCACGTCGCGGCCGCCCGCGACGAGGACGACGGCGAGGACCTGCGCCTGCTCTACGTCGCGCTCACCCGCGCGCAGGGGCAGGTCGTGTGCTGGTGGGCGCCGTCGACCAACACCAAGCCCTCGGCGGTCCACCGCCTGTTCGTCGGCCGCCCCGCGCCCGGCACCGGCCCCGACCGCGCCTACCCGGTCTGGGACGACGACCGGGTCCTCGCGCACCTCGGGTCGCTCGCCGACGACGACATCGCCGTCGAACGTGTCGAGCCGCGCGCGGCCGTCCCCTTCGTCCCGGCGGCCGGGCGCGCGCACGCCCTGGCCGCCGCCCCGTTCGACCGCCCGCTCGACCTGGCCTGGCGGCGCTCGTCGTACTCGTCGCTCACCGCCGGGGCGCACGCCGGCGCCCCGATCAGCGAGCCGGAGGACCGCACGCTCACCGACGAGACCGAGCCCGACGAGGCGCCCGCGGCGTCCCCGGACGACGTCCCGCCGGTGCCCTCCCCGATGGCGGAGCTCCCCGTCGGCGCGGCGTTCGGCACGCTCGTGCACGCGGTGCTCGAGAGCGTCGACACCGCCACCGACGACCTCCCCGCCGCGCTCGCCGCCGCGTCCGCCGAGGAGCTGCGGCACCGCCCGCACGCCGAGGTCGACGCGGCGACCCTGGCCGGCGCGCTGCTGCCCGTCATGGCGACGCCCCTGCCGCTCGCGAGCCGGCCCTGGACCCTGGCCGACGTCGCCCCGCGCGACCGCCTCGCCGAGCTCGACTTCGAGCTGCCGCTGGCCGGCGGCGACCGGGCGGGCCCAGTCGGCAGAGCGACGCCGACGGTCACGCTGGCGCAGGTCGCGACGGTTCTGCGGCGCCACCTGCCCGCCGACGACCCGCTCGTCGGCTACCCCGAGGCGCTCGACGACGCCCACGGCCTCGGCGAGCAGGTCCTGCGCGGCTACCTCACCGGCAGCATCGACGCCGTGCTCCGCAGCCCCGACGGGCGCTTCGTGGTGGTCGACTACAAGACCAACTGGCTCGGCCCGATCGGGCCCGCCGGCCGCGAGCCGCTGACCGCGGCGCACTACGGACCCGCGTCGATGACCACCGCGATGATCACCGCGCACTACCCCCTGCAGGCCGTGCTCTACGCGGTCGCGCTGCACCGGTTCCTGCGCTGGCGGCTGCCCGGCTACGACCCGGCGACGCACCTCGGCGGGGTGCTCTACCTCTTCCTGCGCGGCATGTGCGGCCCGGACACCCCCGTGGCCGACGGCACGACGTGCGGGGTGTTCGCGTGGTCCCCGCCGCCGGCGCTGGTCGTCGAGCTCAGCTCCCTGCTCGACGGGGGCCCGCGGTGAGCGCGCCGACGGCCACCGGCGAGCTCGCCGAGGACGGCGTCCGGCTCGAGGTGCGCGCCACCGACCTGCTCGCCGAGTTCAACGCGCGCGGGGTGCTGGCCCCCACCGACGTCCAGGTCGCCCACCGGCTCTCCCGCCTCGGCGGCGAGACCGACGAGCAGGTGCTGCTCGCGGCCGCGCTGACGGTGCGCGCGCTGCGGGCGGGCTCAGTGTGCCTGGACCTCGAGAAGGTCGACCGGACGGTGCTGGCCGAGGGTGACGAGGTGGTCGACACCTCCGACCTGCGCTGGCCCGAGCCCGGCCCGTGGCTCGCGGCCTGCGCGGCCTCGCCGCTGGTCGCGTCCGACGACCCGACGGCCACCGGGCATCCGCTGCGGCTGGTCGACGGGCTGCTCTACCTCGACCGGTACTGGCGCCAGGAGGAGCAGGTGCGCACGGCGCTCGCCGTCCGCGCGGCCGCGACGCCACCGGAGGTCGACGACGAGCGTCTGCGCGCCGCTCTCGACCGCCTCTTCCGGGGCGGCGCGGGCGCCGACGACGCCGCCCAGCGCCGCGCCGTGGCCGTGAGCGCGCTGCGCTGGACCAGCGTGCTGGCCGGCGGGCCGGGCACCGGGAAGACCACCACCGTCGCGACGCTGCTCGCGGTGCTGCGCGACCAGGACCCGACCCTGCGCGTCGCCCTGGCCGCGCCCACCGGCAAGGCTGCGGCCCGCCTGCAGGAGGCGCTCGCCGAGGTCGAGCTGCCGCCGGCGGACCGCGCGCGCCTCACCGGGCTCTCGGCGTCGACGATCCACCGGCTGCTCGGGCCGATCCACGGGTCCTCGCGCTTCCGGTTCGACCGGCACCGCCGCCTGCCCTACGACGTGGTCGTCGTCGACGAGACCTCGATGGTGTCGCTGACCCTGATGGCCCGGCTCCTCGAGGCCCTGCGCCCCGACGCGCGCCTCGTCCTCGTCGGCGACCCCGACCAGCTCGCCTCGGTCGAGGCGGGCGCGGTGCTCGGCGACCTGGTCGCCGCGCCCGCCGACCCCGAGCCGACGCTCGACACCGCCCTCGACCGGGTCGGGTCGCCCGGCCCGTCCGTGCGCGGCGGCGTGACGGTGCTCGACCGGACCTGGCGCTTCCACGGCACCATCGCCGCCCTCGCCGCCGCGATCCGGGTCGGCGACGCCGACGCGGCGATGGCCGCGCTGCGCGCCGGCGAGCACGACGTCGTCTTCGTCGAGGACGCCGACCTCACCGTCCGCGACCCCGCGGGCCTGGCGGCGCTGCGCCAGGAGGTCGTCGGCGCCGCCTCCGAGACCGAGCTGGCGGCCCTCGACGGCGACGCGCCACTGGCGCTCGACCACCTCGACGAGCACCGCCTGCTCTGCGCGCACCGCCGCGGGCCCTACGGCGTCACGCGGTGGGCCGCGGACGTCGAGCGCTGGCTGCTCGAGGCCGGGCCGGTCGCCGACCGCGACGAGGAGTGGTACCCGGGCCGTCCGCTGCTGGTCACCACGAACGACCACGACCGCGGTGTCTACAACGGCGACACCGGTGTCGTCGTCGCCACCGCGAAGGGGCCGCGCGCGGTGTTCGCCCGGGGGGACGCGCCCTTCGAGATCGCGCCGAGCCTGCTCGACGGCGTCACCACCGTCTACGCGATGACCGTGCACCGCGCGCAGGGCAGCCAGTTCGCCCGCGTCTCGGTGATCCTCCCGCCCGCCGAGTCACCGCTGCTCACGCGCGAGCTGCTCTACACCGCGGTCACCCGGGCGCGGGTCCGCGTGCGGCTCGTCGGCAGCGAGGAGGCGGTGCGGGCGGCGATCGCACGACCCATCGGCCGGGCGTCGGGGCTGCGCCGGCGGCTCTGAGACCGCCACCGTCCCGAAGTTGACGATCACGCTCCCCGTGTGGGCGAATCGTCACCCTCGGCGGGCGGGGCGGCCCGCCCCGCGCGGCGGGAGAACGCATGGCCCCGGAGATCATCTCCATCGTCGTGCTCGTCGTCATCTTCGTGATCGCGACGCTGCTGCCGGTGAACCTCGGCGCCCTCGGGTTCGTCGCGGCCGCCGGGGTCGGCGTGCTGCTGGTCGGCATGAGCCTCGACGACGCGCTCGCCGGCTTCCCGGTCGACCTGTTCCTGATCCTCGTCGGGCTCACCTACCTGTTCTCGGTGGCCCACCACAACGGCACCGTCGACCTGCTCGTGCGCTGGTCGATGCGCCTGGTCCGCGGCCACCTCGTCGCGGCGCCGTGGATCTTCTTCGTGCTCTCGGCGGTGTTCTCGGCGATCGGAGCCCTGTTCGCGGTGGCGATCGTGGCCCCGCTGGCCATGCCCTTCGCCCGCCGCTACGGGTTGGACCTGCTGCTCATGGGCATGATGGTCGTCCACGGGTCGCTGGCCGGGGCGTTCTCGCCGATCAGCGTGTACGGCGTCTTCGTGGCCGGCGTCGTCGAGCCGACCGGGCTCCCGTTCAGCGCGCTCGTGCTGTTCCTCGCGCCGCTCGTGATCAACGTGGTGATCGCGGCCGTGCTCTTCGTCGTGCTCGGCGGGCGCCGCCTCACCGGGGTGCGGGTCGCGCACGCGGTGCCGGCGGGGGCGACCGGCGAGGCCGACACCGACACCGACACCGACACCGACACCGACACCGACGCCGACATCGAGACCGAGGACGGGATCGAGGACGACACCCCGCCCCGGGTGGGGCGGGAGCAGGTGCTCACGCTCATCGGCATCGCGGCGCTGGCGGTGGGCACGGTGGCGTTCGGCCTCGACGTCGGCGTGCTGTCGCTCGGGATCGCGGTGCTGATCGGCATCCTCTGCCCCGCCGGGCACCGCGAGGCCGCCGCGGGGATCGCGTGGTCGACGATCCTGCTGGTCTGCGGCGTCATCACCTACGTCGCCGTGCTGCAGGAGGCCGGGACGGTCGACTGGGTGGGCGCCGGGATCGTCGCGCTCGGCGTGCCGCTGCTCGCCGCGCTGCTGCTCTGCTACCTCGGCGGCGTGCTGTCGGCGTTCGCGTCGTCGGCGGGGATCCTCGGCGTCGCGATCCCGCTGGCCCTGCCGTTCCTGCAGACGGGCGCGGTGGGCGCGATCGGCATGGTCGCGGCGCTCGCGGTCGCCTCGACCGTCGTCGACGTCAGCCCGTTCTCGACCAACGGCGCCCTCGTCCTCGCGTCCACCCCGGCCGAGGCCGACCGGGACGCGTTCTACCGGCGCATGCTGGTCTACAGCGGGATCGTCGTCGTGGCGGGCCCACTGCTGGCGTGGGGCCTGCTCGTCGCGCCCGGCTGGTCGTAGCCGGGTTCACGCGCACCCCGGGACGGGGTAGAAGGTCCCCATGACCGAGGAGGGCAAGACTCCGCAGGCCCGCAACCCCGCCGCCGACCCCGACCACTCGCCCGAGAAGCAGAGCGAGCTCAAGCTCAACGTCGGGATCGGCATCATCGGCACGATCCTGTCCGTCGGCGTGGCGGTGATCTTATTCTTCGTCGAGCACCTCGTGGTCCTCGGTATCGTCTTCGCCGTGGTCGCCCTCGTGTCCCTGGCCGTCACCCTCTACGCCGCCCAGCGCAAGCGGAAGGCCAAGCCCCAGAGCTGACGCTCTAGCTGTAGCCGCGGAAACCTTCCCAGGCCAGGCGGCGCTCGCGGCGCGGGTCGGACTCGATGCGGTCCGCGCGGTCGAGGATCTTGGTGAGGCGCGTGTCGGGCTCGTAGGCCGGCCAGTGCGACGCGGGCGTTCCGTGGCGGGCGAAGTGGATCCAGTCGGTCTGCACCCGGTCCTGCATCGCGCGCAGGTCGCGACGCCCGCCGAGCGCGGTGAGCCACGTCGCCGAGCCCCGGTCGGTGACCCCGAAGACCGGGAAGAGCTCCATGCCGTGCGTGGCGCGCAGGCCCATGACGTCGAGCACCGGCGTCGTCAGGTCGTAGCGGTAGGCCCAGACCGGCCCGCGGTGGGCCTGCATGACGCGCACCGAGGGGTACCAGAACATGTAGTCGCCACCGAGGTCGCGGCGGTGCGGCGTGCCCTCGTAGGCGGCGAGCACCTGCTCGCGCAGCTCCGGCTGGGTCAGCGCGAACATCTGGGCGGCGCGCTCCTCGCTGACGAGGACGTCCATGCGCAGGCGGGGCAGCTCGAACAGCCGGCCCTCGGTGTCGTTGGTCCCGATGATCAGGGGCACGTCGGCGGCGCGGCCGGCCTCGAACGCGTCGAGCGGGGCCTCGGGCAGCAGGTCGCCGTCGACCACGGGCGCGGTGGGGATCGTGCCGGGCTGGTCGCCGAGCTGGTCGCGCAGCACCCGCGCCGCGCCGAGCAGCTGGTGCGGGGTGGCGGTGGTGAGGCCGGCGAGAGGGTCGTCGTCGGCGCCGAGGGCCGTCACGTACCGCGCCGCCCAGGCCCGGGACCGCTCCTGCCCGAAGACCATGCCCGGCGCGGAGCTCTCGGCGATCGCGCGGTGGAAGAGGCCGCGGGCCGAGGGGACGGTCATCAACGTTGTCACCGAGATGGCACCGGCCGACTCGCCGAAGATCGTCACCTTGTCCGGGTCGCCGCCGAAGGCCGCGATGTTATCGCGGACCCACGCCAGCGCGGCGATCTGGTCGCGCAGCCCGAGGTTCGACTCCACCGGGCGCTCCGGCGTGCCGTAGCCGGAGAAGTCGAGGTAGCCGAGCGCGCCGAGGCGGTAGTTGACGCTGACGTAGACCACGTCGCCGCGGCGGACGAAGTCGTAGCCGCGGTAGGTCGGGGCCGAGGACGCGCCCACGACGAACGCGCCGCCGTAGAACCAGACCATGACCGGTCGGGGCTCGTCTGGGGACACGGAGCGGAGCGGAGCTGGACCGTCGAAATCGATCGTGGTGGGCGCGCTGACGTTGAGCGTCAGCGAGTCCTCGTCCATCGGGGTGTGCTTCCCGGCGCCGATGAACTCGCCGATGCGCTCCTGGATCGGCACCGGGCCGAACCGCGACGCGTCGCGCACGCCCTCCCAGGGCTCGACGGGCTGCGGTGCGCGCAGGCGCCGCGCGCCGACCGGCGGCGCCGCGTAGGGCACCCCCCGCCACGAGTGCACGCCGTCCTCGGTGATGCCGCGGACGAGGCCGCCGGTGGTCTTCACCTCGGGGCCCGGAGTCGGGATCGGTCGCCGCGAGCGCATGATCCGACTCTCCTACGTCCGCGTCCGGGACGCCCGCCGGTGTGATGGACGCGCCCGCCCCGGGCGTGTCGCGCCTCCGGGCACCCGCCCTCGATGACGGGACGAGTGGTCGCGTCGACACGCTCGGCGGTACACGGAGCGACTCTCGGTCACACTAGCGAGTCATGTTCGCCCTAACGGCTCAGCGTGTCGCGTTGCGACTCTCGATGATTACTCCTGATGGACGTACAGACGGACGCGGGGGTCGACGCCGCGCTGTGGGGACTCGAGGCCGCCTTCGTGGCGCACCCGGCCCCGCAGTCGCTGGCGGGGTGCCCCCATTGCCACGGCGAGGTGCGGGTCACGGACGCCGACCCGCTGACGCTCGCGCTCGCGCTGGGCAACACGCTCGGCACCGCGGAGGACCTCCGCGCCCTGACCCCGTTCCTCCTGCGCCGGGCGCTCACCGACGACCGGGTGGACCTGCGCACGGTGCTCGGGCGGGTCGCCGAGGTCTGGGCGGACTGGACCGACCTCGAGCGCGACGCGGTGCGCGACGTCGTCGACGCGGTCTGGTCGGCGCTGCTCGACGCCCACCCGGACGCTCCCGACGGCGCCACCGCCGTGGCCATGCTCGACGGCATCGGCGCCCTCGGCGAGCCGCACGACCGGCTGCTCGCGATCTGGGAGTACAAGGAGATCGCCAGCGCCGACCACCACCTCGCCGAGCTCGTAGTCGACGCCTTCTACGGCGCGCGCATCGACCGGCGGGTGCTGGCGTGGGCCCGGGCCGCCCCGCAGCGCGAGCGGCTCGAGCGCGCCCGCGAGCGCGACGGTGCCGAGCGCTGGGCCGGCACGCTGGCCGCTGCCTGCGACCTCGTGGGGTAGTCGCGACACTGGTGGGTGTGGCGAGCTCGCGGGGTCTGCATAACACCCTGATCGACGAGTTGTGGCGGCGCGCAGTCGCCGGGATCGGGCCGTTCGCGGGCGCGTCGGCCGTCGCCGCCGACGCGGTGGCCGCCACCGACGACGACGTCGAGGCCGCGGTGCGCCGGATCGTCGGGTCGCACGTGCGGCTCGCGGCGAGCACCGGCCTGCTGAGCAGCCTCGGCGGGGCGGCGACGCTGGTGGTGACCGCGCCCGCGGGGATGACGGGCCTGTACCTGCTGAGCACCCGCCTCGCGGCGGCGATCGCCCGCCTGCGCGGCCGCGACCTCGACGACCCGGTCACGCGCACCGCGGTGGTGGTCTGCGTCCTCGGGGCCGACGGCGTCGAACTGGCCGAGCGCACGGGCCTCGACCTGGTCAACGCCTCGCTGCTCTCGGGCCTGCGGCGGCTGCCGCCCGAGGTGCGCGCCCAGCTCGACACCCGCCTCGGCTACCGGCTGACCTCGCGGTTCACCCGCCGCGGGGCCCTCAACGTCACCAAGCTCCTGCCCGTCGTGGGCGCCCCGTTCGGCGCCGGCGCGGACGCGATGGCCATGCGGACGGTCGCGACGTTCGCCCAGGCACACCTCTGACCCGTCATCGCCACCCGAAGTCACCCGACCGGGCGGCTTCTGCGCGTGGTGGGGCTGGTGTGACTCGTGTGGGGGTTCAAGGTGGGCCCGCGCGGCGGCCGGACGGTCGCCGCCCGCGACTGGAGGTGTGATCGCGATGGCCGGGTCCCGTGGAGTGACGGGGCGTTCCCGCAGGTCGGCACGAGCACGGTCCGCCACGGTCGGCGTCACGTTCCGTGTCGTGGGGCTGGTCGCGGCGGCGGCCCTGGTGCTGCCCGCCGGCCCCGCGCTCGCGGACCCGGCGGCGCCCGCCG
>CADCTH010000059.1 GCA_902805495.1 uncultured Actinomycetospora sp. | reverse complement strand
TCAGCGACGGCCGCGGCTCGAGCCGGTACAAGCGCTCGATGGCGGCCGTGTGCACCCAGCGCCTGCTGGAGCGCCTGACGACGGAGACGAGCCCATGAGCGCCGGTCCGCTGTTCGCCCGCCCCGAGGTGCGCCACGAGGGCCACCTGAAGGTGACCGGTGAGGCCCGCTACACCGGGGACCACTACCCGCCGGGCCTGCTCTTCGCCGCCTGCGCCGCCAGCCCCTACCCGCACGCCCTGGTGCGGCACGTCGACACGACCGCGGCCCGCGCGGTCCCCGGCGTGCAGGTCGTGCTGACGGGCGCCGACGTGCAGGGGGTCCGCTTCGGGCGGTACCTGCGCGACATGCCCGTCCTGGCGCAGGACCGGGTCCGCTTCATCGGGGAGCGCGTCGCCGCCGTCGCGGCCGAGACCAAGGAGGCCGCCGAGGAGGCCGTCAGCCTGATCGACGTCGAGTACGAGGAGCTGCCCGCCGTCTTCGACCCGCAGGTCTCGCTCGGGGGCTCGGCTCCCGTCCTGCACCCCGACCCCGACCAGTACGGGGTGGCCGGCGCGCCGCGCACCCGCCCCGAGCACCCGAACCTGCAGGGCGACCTGGTCGCAGGCTGCAGCGCGGCGGAGATCGAGGCGGCGCTGGCCCGGGCCGACCGGGTCTTCGAGCACGCGTTCCGCACGCCCCGCCAGCACCAGGGCTACATCGAGCCGCACGGCGCCGTCGTCTGGTTCGAGGGCGAGGTGTGCCGTGTGATCTCCACGAACAAGGCGCCGTTCACGCTCCGAGCGCAGCTCGCGGCGGTCACCGGGCACCCGCTGGAGCAGATCGTGGTCCACAACCGCTTCATCGGCGGCGACTTCGGCGGCAAGGGTTTCTCGCTCGACGAGTTCGTCTGCTTCTACCTGGCCCGCGCCTCCGGCCGGCCGGTGCGCTCGGTCATGTCGTACGTCGAGGACCTCAGCGCCGCAGGCCCCCGGCACGCTGCGCAGATCACGCTGCGCACCGGGGTGTCCCACGACGGCCGCTTCCTCGCGCACAGCGCGGACGTCGTCTTCGACGGCGGCGCCTACGCCGCCGGCAAGGCGTCCGCCGACCTCGTCCCGCACGGCGGGCTCGACACGATGTCCGCCTACACCGTTCCCGAGACGCGACACCGGCTGCGGACCGTCTACACCAACAGCGTCCCCGGCGGTCACATGCGGGCTCCGGGCGAGGTCCAGGCGGTCTTCGCCGGGGAGAGCCACGTCGACCTGATCGCGGACGGGCTGGGGCTGGACCCGGTGGGGCTGCGGCGGCGGAACCTGCGCCGTGGCGGACCGGGCGGCGATCCGGTGTCGGACGTGCCCGACCGGGTGCTGTCCCGCGCCGCCGAGTCCTTGCAGTGGCAGGCACCGCGACCGCGGGGCCGGGCGGTCGGGCTGGCGCTCTACCGACGCAAGGGCGGGTCCGGCCGGGGTGGGGTCGTGCTCCGCGCGGTGGCACCCGACCGGTTCACGGTCGTGACAGGAGCCGTCGACCAGGGCAGCGGGACGGTGACGATGCTCGCCCGGGTCGCCGCGGCGGCCCTCGGGGTGCCCGAGTCGTGCATCGAGGTCGTCCAGGAGTCGACCGCCGCCTCGATGTTCGACCAGGGCGCCGGCGCGAGCCGGGTGACGCGCGTGCTCGGGGCGGCCACCGAGCTGGCTGCCCGGGACCTGTGCGAGCTGCTGCTGGCGTCGCCGGACTACCCGCAGGAGGTGGCCCGGGAGGTCGAGGCACCGCGCGGCGAGCACAGCGCCGCCTTCGGGGCCGTCGCGGTCGAGGTCGAGGTGGACGAGGGCACCGGTCAGATCACCGTGCTGGAGGCGGCCCTGGTCGCCGACACCGGCACGATCCTCAACCCGGTGTCGCACCGCGGACAGCTGGAGGGGGGCTTCGCCTTCGGGCTCGGGGCGGCGCTCATGGAGGAGCTCCCCGTCGAGGACGGCCAGGTGCTGGCCGGCAGCCTCGGCGACTACAAGCTGCCCACCTCGCCGGACATGCCACCCCTGGCGATCCACAACGTGACCGGCACGGAAGGCGCAGGTCCGTTCGGTGCCCAGCCCGTCGGCGAGTTCGGCAACCTGGGCGTCGCTCCGGCCATCGCCAACGCGGTGGCGCGGGCGACCGGCGTCCGGTTGCCGGCCCTCCCGCTGTCGCCGGAAGCCCTCTGGGAGGCGCTGAGCACCCGGCGCTGACCGGCATCACAGGCCGTGCGTTGACACCGCCGAAACGGTGGACTTATGGTCAGACCAATCCTGCGGCCCGGCCTGCCCGGGCCGGCGAGCAGCTACCCACCCCTCGACCAGGAAGGCCCTCGATGGCCAAGGACGCGCTCGTCAACGACAGCCTCGCGGCGAAGTTCGCCACCGAGAAGGACTCGCCCTACACCCGCTGGGTGGCCGCCGAGGGCCTGGACATCATCGCCGCCCACTACGTCCCCGACCTGCGCACGGTCGAGCTCAAGCCGTGGGAGCGGCGGGGTGGGCGTGGCGTCTACATCAACCACGAGGCGACCCGCACCTCCAACGACTGCTACGTCTGCGAGATCCCCGCGGGCGGCAAGCTCGCGCCGCAGCGGCAGCTGTTCGAGGAGATGGTGCTCGTCCTGGAGGGCTCGGGGTCGACCAAGGTGTGGAACGACGCCGGCGCCGAGGTCACCTTCGAGTGGCAGGCCGGCTCGCTGTTCGCGATCCCGCTGAACGCGCACCACCAGC
>CADCTH010000058.1 GCA_902805495.1 uncultured Actinomycetospora sp. | reverse complement strand
TCAGGCGGGAGACGGCGAGCGCCACCACCACCACCGCCACGACCACCGCGCCGAGCGCGGCGACGAGCCGTCGGCTCACGCCGCCTGGCCGGCCCGGGGCCGGCGCTTGCGCTCCGCGAAGTCGATGACCAGCGGGATGCCCTCGAGCCCGTAGCGCTCGCGCAGCCGGTTCTCGATGAAGTAGGCGTAGTCGCGCGTGACCCGCTGGCGCGAGTTGACCTGGATGGAGAACCGCGGCGGGCGCGTCCCGATCTGGGCCATGTAGAGCATCTTGAGGCGGTGGCCCTGCTTGGCCGGCGGCGAGCGCGAGGCGACCACGTCGGCCACGAAGCGGTTGAGCTCCGGGGTGGGGATCCGGTGCCCGTAGCGGTCGGCCAGGGAGAGCGACTCGACCAGGAGCCGCTGCACGTGGCGCCCCGTCATGGCGCTCGCGGTGAGCACCTTGGGCCGCAGGCGCATCTTCTGCTGCACGCGGGCCCGCTCGTGGTCGAGGTCGAAGTCGTCCCCCGACGTGGTGTCCCACTTGTTCAGGACGAAGGCGGTCGCGCAACCCGAGCGCATGGCGAGGTCGGCGATCCGCAGGTCCTGGCTCGTGATGCCGTCGTTGGCGTCGCAGACCACGAGCGCCACGTCGGCGCGCTCCACCGCCCGCTGGGAGCGCAGGGTCGTGTAGTACTCGACCGACTCGGAGACCTTCGCCGCCCGCCGGATGCCCGCGGTGTCGACCAGGATGAGCGTGCGGCCGTCGACCTCGATCGGCGTGTCGATCGCGTCGCGCGTGGTGCCGGCGACGTCGGAGACGATCACCCGGTCGCGGCCGAGGAAGGCGTTGACCAGCGAGGACTTGCCGACGTTCGGCCGGCCGATCACCGCGAGGCGGACGAGGTCGGGGTCCTCGGGCTCCTCGTCCTCCTCCGGCATCAGCTCGACGAGCCGGTCCAGGAGGTCGCCCGTGCCGAGGCCCTGCGCGGCGGAGACCGCCTGCGGCTCGCCGAGCCCGAGGGCGTGGAACTCGGCGGCCAGCGGGACGTCGGCGCCCGAGTCGATCTTGTTGGCCGCGACGACGACCGGCTTGTGCGCGCGGCGCAGGATGTCGGCGAGCTCCTCGTCGCCCGGGCGCAGGCCGGCGCGGGCGTCGACCACGAAGAGCGCGACCTCGGCGTCGGCGAGCGCGGCGCGGGCCTGCTCCTGGATCGAGGCGGCCATCGGGTCCTCGTCGTCGAGGTCCATCCCGCCCGTGTCGATCAGCGTCAGCCGGCGGCCGTTCCACTCCGTGTGGAGCTCCTTGCGGTCGCGGGTGATGCCGGGCCGCTCGTGCACGACGGCCTCGCGCGACTGCGTGAGCCGGTTGACCAGCGAGGACTTCCCCACGTTCGGATAGCCCACGACGGCGACCTTCATCTCCCACAAGACCCTAGAAGCGACGCGATCTGACACACCGTCGAATGATCTGACACACCGTCAAACGCGAAGCTACCCTAAGCGGGACATCAACCGCCGGCGAAGCACACGGATCGAGGGGGAGCGATGAGGGCAGTGAGCAGAGCGCGTCGCATCGGGGCGCTGACAGGACTCGGATTGCTGGCGGTGCCCCTCGCGGCGCCCGCGAGCGGACCTACGGCGAAGGACAGGTCGGTCCTCGAGCAGCAGCTCAACCCGGCGACGGTGAAGCTGCTGGCGCCCGAGGTCAGGGCGACCACGGGCGGGCCCGAGGTCAACGGCGAGTTCGGCAAGCCGTTCGCCGAGCCGACCGTCAACGGGCAGCGCTCGGACGCGAAGTGCGTGGAGTCCGAGGCCCCCAACAAGGGTGCCCTCCAGGAGAAGGCCCTGACCTGCAAGCCCGCGGCCGGCACGCTCGCCGTCCTGCCCGACGGCAAGGTGTTCTTCTGGGACGCGCTCGAGGGCACGGAGAACAACCAGTACTCCATCGTCACCGAGGGCGGCACCACCTTCACGAACGACTCGGCGCGCCGGCTCGACCTGGGTGCGGGCAACACCAACCCGACCTGGGACACCCCGGACGCCTTCGACGGCGGCGCCAACCCGAACGGCACCGGCAAGGAAGGGGCGCTCATCCCGGGTGCCGAGACGTCGGAGCCCTACAACGCCGGCGCGCTGTTCGGCTCGCACCAGGCGTTCCTGCCCGACGGCCGCCTCCTCGTGCAGGGCGGCACGGACTACTCCCTCGACCCGGGCGTGGACGGCATCCCGTTCGGCGCGGTCGAGCTGACCGGCCTCAAGGCGACGCGGGTCTACGACTTCAAGACGAACAAGTTCAAGCAGGTGACGGACACGAACTCGCGGCGCTGGTACCCGACGCTCGTCTCCACCGGCGACGAGCAGGTGCTCGACTTCTCCGGCGTCGGCAAGCTGATCAAGCCGATCTACCCGGAGGATCCGTCGAAGTCCGGCACGAACGTCAAGCAGGTCGAGAAGTACGACCCGGCCACGAACAAGTGGTCGATGTACCCGCCCGCGGCCGACTACGACCTGCCGCTGTACCCGCGGATGCACCTCCTCCCGAACGGCAACGCGTTCTACAACGCCTCGGGTCAGGTCTTCAACCCGTTCGGCCAGTCGACCGGGCAGAACGACTGGAACTTCTACGCCTCCTTCGACCCGAAGGCCGGCAGGTGGAGCCGGCACGGGCTCGCCAACACGTCGACCCCGCTCGCCCCGGGCTTCCGTGGCTCGGCGTCCTCGACGCTGCTGCCGCTCCGGCCCGACGCCGACGGCCAGTACCGCAAGGTCGAGATGCTGATGGCCGGCGGGATCGTCGGCACGACGCCGGGCACCTACTTCGCCACCAACCAGTCGAACATCACCTCCGTCGACACGAGCGGCGGCAAGGAGAAGGTGACCGACAAGGCGACGGGTCCGCTCAACCAGAGCCGGTGGTTCGGCCAGCAGATCCAGCTGCCCAACGGCAAGGTGATGATGTTCTCCGGCGCGGACGTCGACGAGGTCCTCGGGCCGGGCACCGAGCGGGCGCGCCAGCAGGCGGAGATCTTCGATCCGGCCACGAACAAGTGGACCCCGGTCGCCACCGCCAACAACCCGCGCACCTACCACAACTCCGCGGCGCTCCTGCCCTCGGGCGAGGTGCTCGTCGGCGGGCACGCGCCGATCTCGACGCTCTACCTGAACAACACGACGCTGCCGGGCGGCTTCGCGCCGCACGACGGTCGTGACCCGTCGTTCGAGATCTACAAGCCGCCGTACATGTTCTGCAAGGACCGCCCGGAGATCACCTCCGCGCCGGACGCCCTCGGCTTCGGCCGGACGATGGACTTCCAGGTCAAGGGCGACGCCTCGAAGATCGAGTCGGTCTCCCTGGTCCGCAACTCGGCGATCACGCACATCATCGACGCCGACCAGCGCACGGTGATGCTCCCGGTGGTCGGGCGCAACGGCTCGACCGTCACGGTGCGCACGCCGCCGGACGGCAACGTCGCGCCGGCCGGGCCCTACATGCTGTTCGCCAACGGCAAGGGCTGCGGCGGGGGCGCGCCGTCGGTGGCCAAGTCGCTGATGGTGTCCACCGACTCCAAGGCCGTCGATCGCGCCGAGGTCAAGTCGGGGCTCAAGTCGGCGCCGAAGGCGCGGTCGTGCGCGAGCAAGCGGGCGTTCACGCTGAACATCCGGAAGGGCTTCAAGAAGCGCTTCCGCTCCGCGACGGTCACCGTCAACGGCAAGAAGGTCAAGACGCTCAAGCGCAGCCAGAAGCGCTTCAACGTCTCGCTCAAGGGCCAGCCCAAGCGGGTCACCGTGGTCAAGATCAAGATGCGCCTGCGCGGCGGCCGCACGGTCACCGACACCCGCGTCTACCGGCCCTGCATCCCCGGGCCGGCGAACAAGAACAAGGGCAAGAACAAGAACAGGAAGTAGTCGGGAGCGAAGCGGTCAAGCGCCGGCACGGATGCCGGCGTTGCCGTCAGGGGCGGGTCAGG
>CADCTH010000057.1 GCA_902805495.1 uncultured Actinomycetospora sp. | reverse complement strand
CGCCTCGCCGACGCGGCCGCGCCCGGCGCCGAGCCGCACGTCGCCGACATCACCGACCGCGCCGCGCTCACCACGGCGCTGCGCGGTGCCGACGCCGCCTACGTCCTCATGCCCCTCGACGTCACCGCGCCCGGCTACCGCGCGCAGCAGGAGCAGGTGGGCACGGCCATCGCCGCCGCGCTCGCCGACGCCGGCGTGCCGCGGGTGGTGGCGCTCAGCTCGCTCGGCGCGGAGCGGGCGCGCGGCACCGGCTTCCTCGAGACCCTCCACGAGCAGGAGCAGCGCCTCGCCGCGCTCGACGCCCGGGTGCTGTTCCTGCGGCCGGGGCTCTTCTTCGAGTCGTTCCTGCCCGCCCTGGACGCGATGCTCGCCACCGGGGTCCACCACGACACGATCGACCCGGACGTCGCCCTGCCCATGGTCGCGACCGCCGACGTGGGCGACGCCGCCGCGGCCGCGCTGCGCGACCCCGACGCGGTCGGGGTCCGCGAGCTGCTCGGGCCCGAGGACCTCACGCTGCCCGACGCGGTCGCCCGCCTCGGCGCCGTGCTCGGACACCCGGGCCTGCGCTACGAGCGCCCGCCGGAGGAGGTCATGCGCTCCGTGCTGGTGGAGGTGGGCCTGCCGCCGGACCTCGCCGACGAGAACCTCGCGATGAACGCGGCGTTCAACGCCCGCACGGTGCGCAGCCTCGCCGGCCGGGGTCCGGCCACGAGCACCCCGACGACGCTCGAGGACTGGGCGCGCACGCTCGCGCCCGTGGGCTGAGCGGGTCTACCGCTTGCGCGTGCGCCCCAGCGACGGCGGCGGGATCACCGGGCCGATGTCGCCGTTCGGGGCCTCGTCGAGGTCGAGGATCACCGGCGCGTGGTCGGACGGGCCGGTGCCCTTGCGGGCCTGGCGGTCGACCCAGACCGCCGCGCGCCGCCGGGCCACCGGCCCGCCGGCGAGCACGAGGTCGATGCGCATGCCGCGGTCCTGGTGGAACGCGCCGCCCCGGTAGTCCCAGTAGGTGAACGCGCGCTCCTCGGGCCACCGCTCGCGCACGACGTCGTGCAGCCCGGTCTTGATCAGGGCGGCGAGGGCCTCGCGCTCGGGCGGGGTGACGTGGGTGGACTCGGCGAAGGCCTCGACGGAGTAGACGTCGGGGTCGGCGGGGGCGATGTTGAAGTCGCCGGCCACCACCGTCGCGTCGGGGCCCGCGGCCTCCACCCGCTCGCGCAGGGCGGCGAGCCACTCGAGCTTGTAGGCGTAGTGCGGGTCGGCGGGGTCACGCCCGTTGGGGACGTAGACCGACGTGACGCGCAGGCCGCCGCACGTGGCGGTGACCGCGCGCGCCTCCTGGTGCGGGTAGCCGGGAGCGCCGGGAAGCCCCTCCTCGACGTCGTCGAGCCCGACGCGGGAGAGCAGCGCGACGCCGTTCCAGCGACCCTCGCCGTGGTGCGCGACGGCGTAGCCGCGCTCGGCCAGCGGTGCGGCGAAGGTCTCGGCGAACGCCTCGTCGGACAGCTTGGTCTCCTGCAGGCAGACGACGTCGGGCGCGCGGTCGTCCAGCCAGCCCAGCAGCCGCGGCTCGCGGGCCTTGGCGGAGTTCACGTTCCAGGTCGCCAGTCGCACACCCGTCACGCTAGCCGTACTAGCGTTCCGGCCATGTCCGCGCCCGGCTCCGTGACCGACGAGGACCGGCTGCGCCGGATCGAGCAGGTCACCGACACGGCGCTGTCCCACCTCGACGTCGGGGACCTGCTCGCCGAGCTGCTCGACCGGGTGCGGGTCCTGCTCTCCGCCGACACCGCCGCCGTGCTCCTCCTGGACCCCTCGGAGACCTACCTCGTGGCCACCGCGGCCCGCGGGATCGAGGAGGAGGTGCGCCAGGGCGTGCGCATCCCGGTCGGCAAGGGCTTCGCGGGGCGCATCGCCGCCGAGCGCCGAGCGGTGATCATCGACGACGTCGACCACTCCAACGTCCTCAACCCGATCCTGCGCGAGAAGGACATCCGCTCGCTGGTGGGCGTGCCGCTGATCGCCGAGGGCGGTGTCCTGGGCGTCCTGCACGTCGGCACCCTGTCCTCGCGGATCTTCACCCAGGACGACGCGGAGCTGCTGCAGATGGTCGCCGACCGCGTCGCGCTGGTGACCCGCACGCACCTCTCCGACCTCGACCGCGCCGCCGCCTCGGTGCTGCAGCGCAGCCTCATGCCCGGCCAGCTGCCGAAGGTGAACGGGGTGGAGTTCGCGGCGCGCTACGTCCCCGGCGAGGCCGGCGGCCTCGGCGGCGACTGGTACGACGTGTTCTCCCTGCCGTCGGGCCGGCTCGGCGTCGTCATCGGCGACGTCGTCGGCCGCGGGCTGCAGGCGGCGGTCATCATGGGGCGGCTGCGCAGCGCCCTGCGCGCGTTCGCCCTCGAGGAGGACGACCCGGCCGAGGTGCTCGAGCGCCTCGACGGCAACGTCCAGCACTTCGAGGACGGCGTGATGGCCACCGTCCTCTACGCCATCTTCGAGCCCTCGCTGGACCGCGTGTCGCTCTCCACCGCGGGCCACCTGCCGCCGATCATGGGGCGCCCCGGCGAGCGGTCGGCGCTGATCAACGTGCCCGTCGACCTGCCCGTCGGGGTCTCGGTGGGGCCACCCCGCCGGACCACCGTCATCGACCTCCCGCCCGAGGCGCTGTTCTTCCTCTACACCGACGGCCTCGTCGAGCGGCGCGGCCAGTCGCTGGACACGGGTCTCGAGCTGCTGTGCGACGCGGTGCGGCCCGGCGCCGACTCCGACGCCGTGTGCACCGCCGTGCTGCACCAGATGATCGGCCCGACGGCGGTGGGCGACGACGTGGCGATGCTCGTGGCGCGCCGGCTCGAGGGCCCGGCCGTGGTGCCGCTGAACATCGTCGTGCCGGCGGTCCCGCGCACGCTGTCCGACGTCCGCGCGACCGTGCGCCGCTGGCTGCACGCGGTGGACGCACCGCCCGACGTCGCGGCCGACGTGCTGGTGGCCGTGGGCGAGGCGTGCGCCAACGTGGTCGAGCACGCCTACGGACCGGGGGGTGGCACGCTGACGGTGCAGATGGAGCTCGACGGTCCGACGGTGGTGACGAACGTGCGGGACAACGGACGGTGGCGCCCCGCCCGCGGGGAGGACCGCGGCCGGGGCACCTCCCTGATCCGGGCGTGCAGCGACCACATGGACGTGATCGCCGGGGTGGGTGGCACGACGGTCACCTTCCGCCGGCACCTGACGGAGGCGCCGCAGTGACCACCGCGGTTGTCGTCGTGCGTCCCGAGGACGCCTGCGTGCGCATCGGGATCAGCGGCGAGATCGACCTCGAGAACGCCGGCACGGTCGAGGAGCAGCTCGCCGAGGCGATCCCCAACGAGACCACCTCGGTCGTGCTGGAGCTCTCGTCGCTCGAGTACCTCGACAGCGCGGGCCTGCGGGTGCTGTTCGCCCTGGCCGCCCGCCTCGAGGTCCTGCAGATCCTGCTGCGGGTGCACGTCCCGCAGGGGTCGCCGGCGCGGCGGGTCCTCCAGCTCTCCGGGTTCGAGGGCGTCGCGGCCCTCGAGGGCTGACCGCGCCT
>CADCTH010000056.1 GCA_902805495.1 uncultured Actinomycetospora sp. | reverse complement strand
GCGAGCGCCGCGCCGACCGCCGCGGGCGCGAGGCCGGTGTCGAAGATGAAGGGGCGCGCGGCGTCGACGAGGTGCTCGACGACGGCGCGGCTCGCCAGCACCACGCCGCCCTGGCTGCCGAGCGACTTCGAGAGGGTCGCGGTGACCACGAGGTCCGGCGCGCCGGCGAGCCCCGCCTCGGCGACGGCGCCCCGGCCGCCCGGTCCCCGCACACCCAGGCCGTGCGCGTCGTCGACCACCAGCACCGCGTCGCGCGCCCGGCACACCGCGTGCAGCGCCGCGAGCGGGGCGATGCCCCCGTCGACGCTGTCCACGCCGTCGACGACCACCAGCGCGCGGGGCTCGTCGCGGGCGGCGAGCACGAGGTCGACGGCGTCCGGGTCGGTGCAGCGGGCGACCTCCACCCGCGCCCGCGACAGGCGCGCGGCGTCCACGAGCGAGGCGTGCGCGGCGACGTCGGAGACCACGAGCGCCCCGCGTCCCGAGAGCGCGGCGACGACCCCGAGGTTGGCGGTGTAGCCCGAGGAGAAGACGAGCGCGGCCTCGGTGCCGGTGAACGCGGCGAGCTCCTCCTCGAGGTCGGCGTGCAGCCGCGTCGACCCCGTGACCAGGCGCGATCCCGTCGACCCGGCGCCCCAGGTGCGCAGGGCCGCCGCCCCGGCCTCCACGACGCGGGGGTCGCGGGCCAGGCCGAGGTAGTCGTTGGACGCGAGGTCGACGAGCGGGTCGACGGCCTCGCGGGGCCGGAGCGTGCGCCGCAGGCCCGCGTCCGCACGCGCCCGCGCCGTCTCCTCCAACCAGGGCCCCAGCCAGCTCACCCGCCGCACCCTATGTGAGCGATCCTGGGGCCTATAGGCCCCAGGATCGCTCACGTGACAGATCACCCCACGCGGGCCGCGGCCACCATCGCCGCGCCGATCCGGGCGACGTCCTCGGCCGGCGTGACGTAGGGCGGCATGGCGTAGACGAGGTCGCGGAACGGCCGCAGCCACACCCCGTGCGCCTCGGCCGCGGCCTGGGCGGCGGGCACGTCGACGGGGTGGTCGAGCTGGACGACGCCGATGCCGCCGAGGGTGCGGACGTCGCGCACGCTGGGCAGGGCACGCGCCGGGGCGAGCGCCTCGCGCAGACCGGCCCCGATCGCCGCGACCTCGCCGGCCCAGTCCCGGCGCAGCAGCTCGTCGATGCTCGCCGCCGCGACCGTCGCGGCCAGCGGGTTGGCCATGAACGTCGGGCCGTGCATGAGCCCGCCGGCCTCGCCCGCGCTGATCGCGCCCGCCACCGCGGGCGTGCACAGCGCCGCGGCCATCGTCAGGTAGCCGCCGGTCAGGGCCTTGCCCAGGCACATGACGTCCGGCGACACCCCGGCCTGCTCGGCGGCGAACAGCGTCCCGGTGCGCCCGAAGCCGGTGGCGATCTCGTCGAACACCAGCACGAGGTCGTGGGCGTCGGCGATCTCGCGGAGCGTCCGCAGGTGGCGCGGGTCGTGGAAGCGCATCCCCCCGGCCCCCTGCACGACGGGTTCGACGACGATGCCCGCGAGCTCGCCGGCGTGGGCGTCGGCGACGGTCCGCAGGTGCTCGTCGTAGGCGGGGTCGAAGGTCTCCGGCGGCCGGTCGGCGAACACCTGCTCGGGCAGGAACCCCGTCCACGCCGCGTGCATCCCGCCGTCGGGGTCGCAGACGCTCATCGCGCCGAACGTGTCGCCGTGGTAGCCGCCGCGCCAGGTCATCATCCGCGTGCGCCCCGTCCGGCCCCGGGCGCGCTGGTACTGCAGGCACATCTTCAGCGCGACCTCGATCGACACCGAGCCCGAGTCGGCGAGGAACACGTGCTGCAGCGGCTCCGGCGTGATCGCCACGAGGCGCTCGGCGAGCGCGACCGCCGGGTCGTGGGTCAGGCCCCCGAACATCACGTGGCTCATCGCGCCGGTGGCCCGGACGACGGCCTCGTCGAGCGCGGGGTGCCGGTAGCCGTGCACCGCCGCCCACCACGACGCCATCCCGTCCACCAGCTCGCGCCCGTCGTCGAGGGTGAGCCGCACTCCCTGCGCCGAACGGACGACGAGCGGGTCGGTGCGCCCGGGCATGGGGCCGTAGGGGTGCCAGACGTGCGCGCGGTCGAGGTCGCGCAGGGTGGCGGCACGCCGGTCGGGCGTCGTCGGGGCACCGGTCATCGGCGCACCGTAGCCGTGCTCGGGGCCTTTAGGATCAGCGACGATGTCCACCGCCGGCGAGAGCGCCCCCGACGCGCGGCCCGACCCGTTCTCGCGGCGCCGCGAGGTCGCGGCCACGAGCGCGCGGTCGCTGCTCGTCACCGTGCTCGGCGAGATCGTGCTGCCCAGCGGGGGCCCGGTCTGGACCCAGACCGTCGTGGACGTCCTCGGCCTCGTCGGCATCGAGGAGAAGTCGGCCCGCCAGGCCCTGGCCCGCACCGCCGCGGACGGCATGCTCACCTCGGAGCGGGTGGGGCGCCGCGTGCGCTGGGACCTGACGCCGTGGGGCCGCCGGCTGCTCACCGAGGGCGCGGCCCGGATCTACGCGCACGGGCGGACCCGGCCAACGTGGGACGGGCAGTGGCTGGTGCTCGTCGCCAGCGTCCCCGAGCAGCAGCGGGCACACCGCCACCGGCTGCGCACCCGCCTGGCCTGGGCCGGCCTCGGCTCGCCCGCCGCGGGGATGTGGGTCTCCCCCGACACCGGGCGCATCGACGAGGTCCGCGAGGTGCTCGCCGAGACCGGCCCCGCCGACGCCCACGTCGTCACCGGCGAGTACCACGGCGCCCTCACGGCCTCCGAGCTCGCCGAACGCGCCTGGGACCTCGGCGACCTCGCGGCCCGCTACGCGGAGTTCGTCGGGCGCTTCGCCGACCTCGAGCCCGCCGACGACGCCGGCGCGCTCGCCGCGCAGATCGGGCTGGTCGACGCGTGGCGCCGCTTCCCGTTCCTCGACCCGGGCCTGCCCGACGCGCTGCTGCCCTCACCGTGGGTCGGGCACCGCGCGGCCGAGGTGTTCCACGGCCGGCACACGGCCTGGGCCGCCGGAGCGCTGAGCGCCGCGGCGGCCCTGGGCCTGTAGCGCGGGACCCGTCACTCGGCCGTCGGCGGCTCCGCCTGGACGCCGGCCTGGATCCAGATCGTCTTGGCGTTGACGAACGACTGCGGACCGAAGCTCGCGAGCTCGCGGCCGTAGCCGGAGTTCTTCGCCCCGCCGAAGGGCACCTCGGGCGTCGACTCGGTGATCTTGTTGATGTAGACCATCCCCGACTCGACCTCGGTGGCGAAGCGCCACTGCTCGTCCTCGTCGTTCGTCCAGGCGCTGCCGCCCAGCCCGAACGGGGAGTCGTTGGCGATGCGGATGGCGTCGTCCACGTCCTCGGCGCGGAACACCAGCGCGACCGGGCCGAAGAGCTCCTCGTAGTACGCGCGGGCGTCCTTCGGGATGTCGGCGAGCACCGTCGGAGGGTAGTAGTTGCCGGGCCGGTCGAGGCGCTCGCCACCGGTCAGCAGGCGTGCGCCGGCCTTGACCGAGTCCTGCACCTGCTCGTCGAGGTCGGTCACCCCGTTGCCCTGCGACATCGGCCCGAGGTCGGTGCCCTCGTCCATGGGGTCGCCGATCGTCAGCGCCTCCATCTTCTCCACGAGCTTCTGGGTGAAGTCGTCCGCGATGTCGCGGTGCACGATGAACCGCTTGGCGTTGATGCAGGACTGCCCGTTGTTGAGCATCCGGCTCGACACCGCGGCCGTGACGGTGGACTCCAGGTCGGCCGACGGCATCACGATGAACGGGTCGCTGCCGCCGAGCTCGAGCACGCTGGTCTTGACGTTCTGCCCGGCGCGGGCGCCGACCTCGCGGCCCGCGGGCTCGCTGCCGGTGAGCGTGACGGCGCGGACGCGGTCGTCGTCGATGATCCCCTCGATCATCGAGGAACCGACGAGCAGCGTCTGGAACGCGCCCTCCGGGAAGCCGGCGCGGTTCAGGACGTCCTCGATGGCCATGGCCACCTGGGGGACGTTCGACGCGTGCTTGAGCAAGCCGACGTTGCCGGCCATGAGCGCGGGCGCGGCGAAGCGCAGCACCTGCCAGTACGGGAAGTTCCACGGCATGATCGCCAGCACCGGGCCGAGCGGCTGGTAGCGGGTGAAGATCCGCGCGTCCTCCGGCGCCGTCGAGGGCCGGGGCCACTCGACGTCGGCGAGGTCCTCCGCGGCGTGGTCGGCGTACCAGCGGCACCCCAGCGAGCACTTGGCGATCTCGGCCTTGGCGGCCTTGAAGGTCTTGCCCATCTCGAGGGTCGCGAGCTCGGCGAGGCGGTCGGTCTCGGCGTCGAAGATGTCGGCCGCGGCGCGCAGCCAGCCGGCGCGCTGCTCGAACGTCGTGTCCCGGTAGGTCTGGAACGTGTCCCAGGCCCGCTGGAGCTTCTCCTCCAGCTGCTGCTCGGTCAGGGCGTCGAACTCCTGGACGGTCTCCCCCGTGGCGGGGTTCGTCGTTGCGATGGCCATGGTGTCGTCTACCCCACACGCCCCGCCGGGCAATCCATATGTTGATCTTGGACGGTCCTCGACCGCCGGGCGGCCACCCGCTCGGCCCGGGCGACGGCCACGGCGACGACGGCGGCGACCACCCCGGCGGCCGCGAGGAACACCCAGCCGGCCCGCACCAGCCCGAGCTCCTCGGGCCGGCCGGTGGTCCGGGTGCCGATCACCGACACGAGCAGCGCGACACCCAGGACCGAGCCCACCTGGCGCGCGGTCGTGATCAGCGACGACCCGGTGCCCCAGCGGTGCGACGGCAGCGCCGCCCCGACGACCGAGGACAGCGACGGCAGCACCAGGCCCACCCCGAGGCCGGTCAGGAGCTGCCCCGGCAGCATCCCGGTCAGGTAGTCCGGGTCGACACCCAGGCGCAGGGACCACCACGCCGGTCCCGCGGCGAACGCCAGCCCACCGACGGCGGCGACCGCGCCGATGCCGAAGCGCCCGGTGAGGTGGCCGGTCAGCCGCGACACGACGACCACCACCAGCGGTCCGGGCGCGAGCGCGAGGCCCGCCGCCGGCGCCGACCACCCCCACGTGCCGGTCAGGTAGAGGACGTTCACGACGAGCATGGCGGCGAAACCGGTCGAGAACGCGACCATCGCCAGCGCCGCGAGCCCCACGACCGGGGTCCGCACCACGGCGAGGTCGAGCGCGGGGACCGGGTGGCGGCGAGAGCGGAGCACGACGCCGGCGAGGCCGAGCACGGCCGCCGCGAGCTCGGCGATCACCGGGACCGACGCCCACCCGTCGTCGGGCGCCCGGACCAGCGCGTAGGCCAGCGCCCCGACCCCGACCACCAGCCCGATCGCGCCCAGGACGTCGGGACGGCCGGCGGCCCCGGTCGCCGCCACGCGCGGCAGCGCCCGGCGCCCCGCGACCAGCGCGACCAGCCCGACGGGCACGTTGACCAGGAAGACCCAGTGCCAGGACGCCTCGACGAGCAGGCCGCCCAGCGGG
>CADCTH010000055.1 GCA_902805495.1 uncultured Actinomycetospora sp. | reverse complement strand
CTTTCCACCACCGTCAGATGCCTGAAGTGGTCGTATTCGGTATTAGCTTCGGTTTCCCGGAGTTATCCCGATGTGATGGGCAGATTGCTCACGTGTTACTCACCCGTTCGCCGCTCGTGTACCCCCGAAGGGGCCTTACCGCTCGACTTGCATGTGTTAAGCACGCCGCCAGCGTTCGTCCTGAGCCAGGATCAAACTCTCCAACAAAAAACATCGGAACAAAAGTCCCAGCAAAAACACCCGACCCCCACTGGCAAACAAGAGCCAGGTGCACTCAAAGAAACCCCACGACACCACAAACCCCAAAAGGGCCTGCAGCGCCGACGAGGACAAACACACCAAACATCGGCACACTGTTGAGTTCTCAAAGGACAACCACACACGACTCCGCCAGGCCCATTCAGGCCGGGTTCATCGCGGTGAATCCCACTGTACCCGACCCGATTCGGTGGTCCATGGCGGGGGGTCCCCGTCGGTCCATCCCGTCTCGGTCGGGATCGGTCATCGTCTGGGCCCGGAGGTCCCGCTCTGACCGGTGTCTTCAACTGTACCCGGGGATCGAGTCCCCGGTCGGCTCCCGGCCGGCCGCTGATCGCGTCCGTTCCCCGGGAGCGACGGCCACTGTACGCCCCGCTCCGGAGCGGGGTGGTGACCCGGGGTCAGGTCCGGCGTTCCCGCAGGTCGTCGGCTGCGCGATGGTCGTCGGCCTCGTCGCCCGCCACGGTCGTGCGCTCCGCCACGGTCGGCCGCCCGTTCGTCGCCAGCGAGCGCAGCATCGCGTTGTAGGCGACGAGGTCGCGGTCGCCGTCGCGGTCGGCCCGGCGGTCGTCGCGTCGGGCGGTGCGCTCGTCGGCGCGTGACCACTGCACGAGCAGGGCGATGAGCACGATGAGCATCGGGACCTCGCCGCTGGCCCACGCGAGGCCGCCGCCGGTGGTCTGGTCGGCGAGGCGGTCCACCCAGGGCAGCTCGAGCTGCTGGTAGAAGCCCGACCCGATGACCTCGTCCGAGCTCATGACCGCGATGCCGAAGAAGGCGTGCAGCGGGATCGCGACGAAGAGCAGACCCAGCCGCCCGATCGGCGGCAGTGGCCGGGGGCTCGGGTCGATGCCGACGATGGGCCAGAAGAAGAGCGCGCCGACGAGCAGGAAGTGCACGTTCATCGCCAGGTGCGCCCAGTGCTGCTCGAGCGCCACGTCGAAGAGGCCGGAGAAGTACAGGACGTAGAAGCTGCCGACGAACAGCGCGAGCGCCACGAGGGGTTGGGTCAGCACCCGGGCGACCGGCGCGTGGACCGCGGCGAGCACCCACTCCCGCGGCCCGGGCGGCGCCCCGGAGCCGGCCGGCGGCAGGGCCCGCAGCAGCAGCGTCACGGGCCCGCCGAGCACCAGGAGGATCGGCACCAGCATGTTGAGGACCATGTGCTGGCCCATGTGGACGCTGAACATCACCGGGGCGTAGCGGCCGATGCCCGACGACGTCGCGATCAGCAGCGCCAGGCACCCCGCGAGCCACGACAGCGTGCGCCCGACCGGCCAGGCGTCGCCGCGATCGCGCAGACGCCGGGCCCACGCGAGGTAGAGGCCCGCGAGGACGAGGGCGAGCGTGCCGAAGACGAGGTCGAACCGGGACTGCGTCAGGACCCCGGTGAGCGTCAACGGTTGGTCGACCGCGTACCCGACGAGGGCCTCGAGCCGGGTCGGGACGGGTTCGGGGACGGCGGGCGGGGGTGTGCGTCCGAGCGCCACCGCCACGCCCATCGTGGCCGCCATGAGCAGCACCTCGAGCCCGGCGAACCGGACGAGCGCGCCGGGGCGGCCCTCCTCGACGGCGGGGATGCCCCGCCGCCGGTGCCACACGCCGAAGGCGCCGAGCGCGACGAGGGCGGTCGCCTTGACGAGGACGAGGACGCCGTAGGTGCTCGTCACCAGGTCGCCGGGCGTGATCCGCACGAGGGCATTGACGACGCCCGAGATCGCCAGCACGACCCAGCACACGAGGGCGACCGCCGAGAACCGGCGCACGGCGAGGCCGGGGTGGCGACCGCCGGCCACGAGGTGCGTCACCACGGCGACGAGACCACCGATCCAGACGGCCGCGGCGACGACGTGCGCCAGGAGGCTGTTGGTGGCGATGTCGTGGTCGCTGCCCCCCGCGGAGTGCCCGGTGAGGGCCAGCGGGAGCAGGCCGGCGAGCGCGAGGCCCAGCCCGACGACGGCCGCGCCCCAGCCCAGGACGACGCGGGTCACGGCGAGGACGGCGAGCGCGAGGACCGCCGTGAGGGTCCAGGAACCCGTTGCCTCGATGCCCGGGATCGCCGCGGCGAGCACCCGGACGTCGAGCATCTGCGAGACCGGGCGGCCGTAGGCGTCGGCGGCGCTCAGCGGGATCATCAGCAGCGCCGCGGCCGACCACGTCGCCGCGCCCCACGACGCGACGCGCACCGCGCGGTATCCGTCGCCCGACAGCCATCCCGACGCCGCCGGCGGGGTGAAGAAGCCCGCGAGCAGCAGGAACCCGATGGTCACGGCCGCGGCCGCCTGGCTCACCGCCCGGACGACGGGCAGCGCGTACACCGTCAGCGGGCCGGGGTCGGGGAGCCCGAGCCGCGCGAACGTCGCCGCACCCGACAGGGTGCTCAGCGCCAGCGCGACGACGGCCGCGACCGCCAGCAGCGGACCGACCTGGGACAGGAACAGGGCGCCGGGCGTGGCGGGACGCGACGCCGTCGCGGCGTCGGTCGCCGGCGCGTCGGGGGGCGGGGTCGTCGTGGCCACGCCACCAGGGTAGGTCGGCGGGCCGGGACGCACGCGCGGTCCGGTTACGCTGCTCCGCACGAGCCCCCGTAGCTCAGCGGATAGAGCATGGGCCTTCTAATCCCGTGGTCGCAGGTTCGAGTCCTGCCGGGGGCGCTGCGGGGCCGGGTCTCACCGGTATCCCGTGACGTCGGCCGGCCGCCCGGCGTCCTGCACCTCGACGACGTAGCGCCAGCAGTCGGGACGCGAGCCGTCGAGGTCGGTCAGCCCGTAGACCGCGGCGAGCTCCCCCGACGAGGTCGACGTCGCGTTCCACCGCGCCCGGTCCGGGTCGGCGGCCAGCGCGGCGACGCCGCGGCCGAGGAACCGCGGCGTCTCGGAGATCGCGAAGTGGGGCTCCGCGACCAGGGCGTCGCGCCAGGTCTCCTCCGTGACGCCGAAGTGCTCGAGCATGATCTCCGAGCGCAGCCAGCCGGGCGTCACGGCCACCGACGTCCCGCCGTGCGGGCCGAGCTCGTGCGCCCACGTCCGCGCGAGGCGGATCGGTGCGATCTTGGCGAGGTCGTAGAAGGCGTTGAGCCGGTAGGTCCGCTCGTTGTACGCGGCCGTGCCGTCGGTGACCTCCACGACGACGCCACCGGGCCGCCGCGCCAGCAACCGCAGCGCGTGGTGGGCGGTCACGAGATGGGTGTCGACGGCCAGCCGGAGCGTGCGCAGGCCGTTCGCGAGGTCGTGCTCCCAGATCGGCACGTCCCACTCGACCATCAGCTCGCCACCCCAGATGTCGTTGACCAGCACGTCGAGCCGGCCGTGCTCGCGCTCGATCCGCGCGACGAGGCCGGCGACGGCGTCGGGCTCGAGGTGGTCGGTGGGCACGGCGACGCCGTGGCCGCCGGCGGCGGTGACGAGGTCGGCGGTGTCCTCGATCGTCTCGGGACGGTCGTACTCGGAACGCCGCTCGCGCGTACTGCGGCCGGTCGCGTAGACGGTGGCGCCCGCGGCGCCGAGCTCGACGGCGATGCCGCGGCCGGCACCGCGGGTGGCGCCGGCGACGAGGGCGACGGTGCCGGCGAGGTCGGGCGGGGTCATGCCGACGACGGTGGCACGCACCCCCGACACCGGGGTGGGTTGCCGCGACCGTCGGGGACCCGGTTGGCTCCCGGGATGTTCGCCGAGTTCCCCGCGTTCGCCGCCTGGCGGTTCGTCGACGGCGTGGACGGCTTCGAGGTCGTGTACCTCGCACCCGGCCGGCTGCGGGGGCACACGTCCGCGGTGGAGGACGGGCAGCCCTACGCCGTGCGCTACGAGATCACGGTCGACGACGCCTGGCGCACACGGGCGGCCCGCGTGTGGACGGACACGCTCACGGGACGCCGCGAGGTGGCCGTCGCGTCCGACGGCGCCGGTCACTGGACGGTCGACGGCGACCCCGCACCCCACCTCGACGGCCTCCTCGACGTCGACGTGGAGGCCTCGTCCTGCACGAACACGCTCCCGGTGCACCGCATGGCCCTCCCGCCCGGCGAGGTGACCTCCGCCCCGGCGGTCTACGTGCGGGCACTCGACCTGGCCGTCGTGCGGCTCGACCAGACCTACTGCCGGCTGGACGCGCACCGCTTCGCCTACACGTCGGAGGGCGACTTCGAGGCCGTCATCGCCTACGACGACGCCGGCCTGGTCGTCGACTACCCGGGCATCGCGCGCCGCTTCGCCTGAGCGCAACCAACCGCTCTCGACTTATATAAGCGAACGCTGCTAGTTTCTCCCCGTGCACGCCATGGACGTGCTCGGCGACCCCGTCCGCCGGCGGATCCTCGAGCTCCTCGCCGACGGCGAGCTGAGCTCGGGCGCGGTCGTCGAGCGCATCCGTGACGAGTTCGGCATCTCGCAGCCCGGGGTGTCGCAGCACCTGCGCGTGCTGCGGGAGAACGGGCTGGCCACGGTGCGCGCCGAGGGCACGCGGCGGCTCTACGCCGTCGACGCCGAGGGGTTGCGCGAGGTGGACGTGTGGGTGGGGCGCTTCCGGCGGTTCTGGGAGCAGCGCCTCGACGCCCTCGGCACCGAGGTCGCCCGCGGCAAGCGCGCCCTGAGGACGACACCACCGGGCCCCGACCCCGACCCCGACCCCGAGGACGACTGATGGACCTCTTCTCCGAGCTCGACGCCATCCACCGCGAGGTCGCCCTCGACGAGGTCGAGGGCGACACCGTCCGCGTGCTCCTGCGACGCCGCTACCCGACCGCGCCCGAGGACCTGTGGAGCGCGCTGACCGAGCCCGACCGGGTGGTGCGCTGGTTCCTGCCGCTGCACGGCGACCTCCGCGAGGGCGGCACGTTCCAGCTGGAGGGCAACGCCGGCGGCGACATCCTCACCTGCACGCCGCCGCGCCTTCTGCGGGTGACGTTCGGGCACGAGACCAGCGTGGTCGAGCTGCGCCTGGCCGCCGAGGGCGAGGACACCGTGCTCGAGCTCGAGCACACGGTGCCGCTGGCCATGGCCGGGAGCGCGGCCGGCGCGCTGTTCGTCGGGCCGGGCTGGGACGGCGCGCTCATGGGCCTGGGCCTGTTCGTCCGCGGCGAGGCCGTCGGCGACCCGGTGGCGGCGGCGAACTCGCCGGAGGTGATCGAGTTCAACCGGGGTTCGATCGACCGGTGGGTGGCCGCGTCCGAGGCGAGCGGCGCCGCGACGCCCGAGGAGATCGAGGGCGGCAGGCAGGCCGCGCTGGCGCAGTTCGCGCCGGAGCCGGACGCCTGAGCCCGGCTCCTGAGCCAGGCCGCTCCCGCGACACCGACCGACGAGTAGGTCACACTGGCGCCGGACAGGCTCGCCCGGTCGGACGAGGGTGAGCGACCGGGGGTCGGGGAGGGTTGTCGATGGCGACGATGTCGTTCCGGGACGCGATGTTCCTGCTGGCGGAGTCACGGGAGCGTCCCACCCACGTCGGCTCGCTGATGCTCTTCGACCGCCCCGAGGGTGCAGGACCCGACTTCCTCGCGGACCTGCACCGCCGGCTCGTCACCGGCGACGTCGACATCGCGCCGCTGTTCCGCCGCCGGGCGACGCGAGGCCTCTCGACGCTCGGGCAGTGGGCGTGGACCACCGACGACGACGTCGACATCGAGTACCACGTGCGGCTCTCCGCGCTGCCGCGTCCCGGACGCATCCGGGAGCTGCTCGAGCTCGTCTCCCGCCTGCACGGCAGCCTGCTCGACCGGCACCGGCCGCTGTGGGAGTTCCACCTCATCGAGGGCGTGGAGGGCGAGCGCTTCGCGGTCTACAGCAAGATCCACCACGCGATGATGGACGGCGTCCGCGCGATGAAGCACCTCGAGAAGTCGCTGAGCACCGACCCTGACCGTCGCGACATGCCCCCGTTCTGGGCGGTCGACCCGCGCCCGGGCCGCAGCAGCCGGCCGGTCGGCGAGCCGGCGCCCGCACCGCCGGGGGTGCTCGGGACCGCGCGCGAGTACGTCGGCGGTGCCCTGCGCACCGCGGGCACGCTCGCCGAGTCGGTCGGTCAGTCGCTCAACATCGGGCCGGCGCTGGTGGGCTCGGCCTACCGCGGCCTCGTCCAGCACGACCTGGCCCTGCCGTTCGAGGCGCCGCCGACCATGCTCAACGTCCCGATCACCGGGGCCCGGCGGTTCGCCGCGCAGTCGTGGCCGCTCAAGCGCATCCAGCGGGTCCGCGAGCGCACGGGCACGACCGTCAACGACGTGATGCTGGCGATGAGTGCGGGCGCCCTGCGGCACTACCTCGAGGCGCACGGGGGCCTGCCCGACCGGCCGCTCGTGGCCGCCCTGCCCGTCGCCCTGGAGGATTCCGGGTCCGGCAACGCGCTGGGCGCGATCCTGGTCAACCTGGCGACGAACGAGCCCGACCCCGCCGAGCGGCTGCGTCGGATCCGTCAGTCCGGTCTGGCGGCCAAGGAGAACCTCCAGGGCCGCGACCCGCTGACGATCGCCGCGCTGTCGGCCGTCGTCGCCGCCCCCATCGGCCTGGGGCTGGTCCCGGGCTCGTCGGCGGTGAACCAGGGCTTCAACCTGATCATCTCCAACGTGCCCGGCCCCAAGGACCCCCTGTACTGGGAGGGCGCGAAGCTCGACGGCATCTACCCGATCTCGGTGCCGCTCGACGGGCAGGCCCTCAACATCACGGTGATGTCCTACGCCGACTCCATGGAGATCGGCATCACCGGCGACCGCCGGGCCGTGCCGCACCTCCAGCACCTGCTGGGCTACCTCGAGGACGCGCTGGTCGAGCTCGAGGCCGTCGCCGACGAGATCGACTAGCGCTCGGCGCCCAACGCCGCGGTGACGTCGGCGAGCGCGGTGTGCACCTGCTCGAACAGGGGCAGGCGCGCGTCGTACCGGGCGGCGTCGGGGCCCGGGTGCAGGGTCTCGCCGATCGGGACGCGGTCCGCCGCGCCCTCCAGCCCCTCGGGGCCCGGCGTGACCAGGCCCACGCCCTGCATCCCGAGCAGGGCGGCGCCGAACGCGGAGCCCTGGTCGACGGTCGGGAAGCCGACGGGCAGGCCGAGGGCGTCGGTGAGCAGGCGCCGCCACAGCGGGCTGCGCGCGAAGCCGCCGGTGGCGCGGACCTCGTGCACGGCGAGCCCGGCCTCGCGCATCGAGTCGAGCACCAGGCGCAGCTGCAGGCACACGCCCTCGAGCAGGGCGCGGGTGACGTGGCCGGCGCCGTGGCGGCGGTGCAGGCCGACGAGGGCGCCCGCGCCGCCGGTGTCCCAGTACGGCGCGCGCTCGGCGAGCAGGTGCAGCAGCGCGAGCAGGCCGTCCGCGCCCGCCGGGACGGCGCCGGCCGCGTCGAGCAGGTCGTCGACGTCGCGGTGCAGGGTCTCGCGCGCCCAGTCGAGGACGAGCCCGCCGTTGGTGATCGCCCCGCCCACCACCCAGCGCTCGTCGGCGAGGCCGTAGCAGAACACGCGGCCGCGGGGGTCGACGGCGGGCCGCTCGACGGTGACGCGCAGGGCCCCGCTGGTGCCGATCGAGCACGCGGCGACGCCGGGCCGGACCGCGCCGACCCCGAGGTTGGCCAGCGGGCCGTCTCCCCCGCCGGCGACGACGGGCACGCCGGTGGGCAGGCCCCAGTCGCGCACGCGCAGCCGCCCGACCACGGCGGTGGGCGCCACGGGCTCGCCGAGGGCGGCGGCGGTGATGCCGGCGAGGTCGAGGGCCTCGAGGTCCCAGGTGCCGGTGGCGACGTCGAGCAGGCCGGTGCCGGAGTTGAGGGACGTGTCGGCGACGCGGGCGCCGGTGGCCCGGGCCAGCACGAACTCCTTCACCCCGCCCCAGGTGTGCGCCGCGGCGTGCAGGCTGGGGCGCGCCCGGCGCAGCCACGCGAGCTTGACCATCGGCGACATCGGGTGGACGGGCGTGCCGGTGCGCCGGTGCAGGGCCAGCGCGCCCGGGCGGCCGCGCAGCTCCCGCGCGACGTCCGAGGCCCGGGTGTCGGCCCAGGTGAGCAGGGGGCCGATCGGGTCGCCGCCGGCGTCGAGGGCGAGCAGGCCGTGCATCGCCGAGCTGAAGGCCACGGCGGCCACGCGCTCGGGGTCGACGCCCGCGACGGCGTCGCGCACCGCGTCGCCGACCGCCTCCCAGAGCGCCTCGGCGTCCTGGACGGCGGCGCCGGGCTCGGGCTCGTCGAGGCGGTGGGGGGCCTCGCCGTGCCCGTGGTCGGCGCCGTCGGGCCCGAAGGCGACGGCCTTGGTGGCCGTCGTGCCGATGTCGACGCCGAGGACGAGGTCCGGGGTCGACGGCGTCACGAGCGGGCTCCCCTGGTCTGCGCGTCTCCGGCGTGCCCCGACCTGCGCCGTCGCGGGCCCCCGCCTACTCTTCGCGGCGGAGGCGTCAGGGTGCCTGGTGGCCCCCGCGGTCTTCAACACCGTAGTGGTCGAGCATCTCGGCCAGGCGGGTTCGATTCCCGTCCGCCTCCGCCAACCGCACAGCCCTCCGACGTCACAGACGCGCTCCTCCACACCACAGGGGACAGACACGTGGGTGCTCGCACATGGCTCGGCGCCTGGCCGGTGTTCCGGCAGGCCACCGGCTCCGACCCGCTCGCGCGCGGCGCGGCGGCCCAGTCACCGCGGACGAAGGCGCTCGGGCCGCGGACGGACGCCGCGGACGAGGTGGTGAAGTCGGTCTGCCCGTACTGCGCCGTGGGCTGCGGGCAGGACGTCTACGTCCGCGACGGCCGCGTCACGCAGATCGAGGGCGACCCCGACTCCCCCGTCTCCCGCGGGCGGCTGTGCCCGAAGGGGTCGGCGTCGACGTCGCTGGTCACCTCGCCCTCGCGCGTGACGACGGTGCGCTACCGGCGCCCGTACGGCACCGAGTGGGAGGACCTCGACCTCGACACGGCGATGGACATGATCGCCGACCGCGTGCTCGACGCCCGCCGCAAGGGCTGGCAGGACACCGACGACGACGGCCGCGTCCTGCGGCGCACGCTGGGCTTCGCGAGCCTCGGCGGCGCGACGCTGGACAACGAGGAGAACTACCTCATCAAGAAGCTGTTCATGGCGCTCGGCGCGATCCAGGTGGAGAACCAGGCGCGCATTTGACACTCCGCCACCGTCCCCGGTCTGGGGACCAGCTTCGGTCGCGGAGGGGCCTCGAACTTCCAGCAGGACCTGCAGCACTCCGACTGCATCGTCATCGAGGGCTCGAACATGGCGGAGGCCCACCCCGTGGGCTTCCAGTGGGTGATGGAGGCGAAGAAGCGCGGCGCCAAGATCATCCACGTCGACCCGCGGTTCACCCGCACCAGCGCGGTCGCCGACCTGCACGTGCCGTTCCGGGCGGGCGCGGACATCGCGTTCCTCGGCGGGCTGATCAACTATGTGCTGTCCGAGGGCAAGGACTTCCGCGAGTACGTCACGACGTTCACGAACGCCGCCGACATCGTCGGTGAGGACTTCGTCGACACCGAGGACATGGCCGGGCTCTTCTCGGGCTTCAACGCCGAGACCGGGCGCTACGACCCGATCAGCTGGCAGCTCGAGGGTGTCGAGTACGAGGCCCCGGCCGCGGGGATGCGCGACCACTGGGAGTCCGACCTGCGGTCCGACGGCCCCGGTCAGTCGGAGCAGGGCGAGCTGCGCGAGCACCACGCCGCGATGGCGTCGGACACCGGCGGCGGAGCCGGCGACGCCGCCAACGCGACCGGCGCCCCGGTGCGCGACGAGACCCTGCAGCACCCGCGCTGCGTCTACCAGGTGCTCAAGCGCCACTACGCCCGCTACACGCCCGAGGCCGTCTCGCGGGTGTGCGGGATGAGCGCCGAGCAGTTCCTGGAGGTCGCGCGCGCGATCACCGAGAACTCGGGCCGCGAGCGCACGACCGCGTGGGTCTACTCGGTGGGCTGGACCCACCACAGCGTCGGGGCGCAGTACATCCGCGGCGCGGCGATCCTGCAGACCCTGCTCGGCAACATGGGACGCCCCGGCGGCGGCATCCTCGCGCTGCGCGGGCACGCCAGCATCCAGGGGTCGACGGACATCCCGACGCTCTACGACCTGCTGCCGGGCTACATCCCGATGCCCAACGCGCACCTCCACGACACGCTCCGGAGCTTCCTCGACGCGGACGCGGCGAAGACCGGCTTCTGGGGCAACATGGACACCTACGTGGTGAGCCTGCTCAAGGCGTGGTGGGGCGACGCGGCGACGGCCGAGAACGACTGGGCGTTCGACTACCTGCCCCGTCTCACCGGCGACCACGGGACGTACGGGATCGTCCGCGACCAGATCGACCGCAAGACCTACGGGTACTTCGTCGTCGGCGAGAACCCGGCGGTCGGGCACGCCAACGGCAAGATGCAGCGCCTCGGCCTGGCCAACCTCGAGTGGCTCGTGGTCCGCGACATGCAGATGATCGAGACGGCCACGTTCTGGAAGGACGGGCCGGAGATCGAGACCGGCGAGCTGGCCACCGAGGACATCGGCACCGAGGTCTTCTTCCTGCCGTGCGCGAACCACACCGAGAAGGCCGGCACGTTCACGAACACCCAGCGGCTGCTGCAGTGGCGGCGCGAGGCCGTGCACCCGCCGGGCGACGCGCGCAGCGAGCTGCACTTCTACTACCACCTGGGCCGGCGGATCCGGGAGAAGCTGGCGGCGTCCACCGCCGAGCGTGACCGCCCGCTGCTCGACCTGACCTGGGACTACCCGACGTTCGGCGCCCACGACGAGCCGGACCCGGAGTCGGTGCTCGCCGAGATCAACGGCTACGACGCGGACGGGGCGCACCTGTCGAGCTACACCCAGCTCAAGGCCGACGGGTCGACCAGCGCGGGGTGCTGGATCTACACCGGGGTGTACGCGGACGGCGTCAACCAGGCCGCCCGCCGCAAGCCCGGCTCCGAGCAGGACTGGGTGGCCGCCGAGTGGGGCTGGGCGTGGCCGGCGAACCGCCGCACGCTCTACAACCGGGCCTCGGCCGACGCCGAGGGCCGTCCGTGGAGCGAGCGCAAGGCCCTCGTCTGGTGGGACGCCGAGAACGAGACGTGGACGGGCCACGACATCCCGGACTTCGAGGCGACCAAGCCGCCGTCGTACGTCCCCGACGACGGCGCGACCCGGCAGGACGCCCTGTCCGGCACCGACGCGTTCATCATGCAGGCCGACGGCAAGGCGTGGCTCTACGCGCCCGCCGGGCTGGCGGACGGGCCGATGCCGACGCACTACGAGCCCGTGGAGTCGCCGGTGGCGAACCTGCTGCACGACCAGCAGGACAACCCGGCCCTCGAGCGGATCGACCGGGCCTGGAACCGCATCAACCCCTCGCAGAGCGAGGTCTATCCCTACGTCTTCCTCACCTACCGGCTCACCGAGCACCACACCGCGGGCGGGATGAGCCGGTTCCTGCCCTACCTCGCCGAGCTTCAGCCGGAGTTCTTCTGCGAGGTCTCCCCCGCGCTCGCCGCCGAGCGCGGTCTCGAGCACCTGGGCTGGGCCACGCTGATCTCGGCGCGGACCGCCATCGAGGCCCGGGTGGTGGTCACCGAGCGCATGAAGCCCCTGCGGATCGGGGACCACGTCGTCCACCAGATCGGACTGCCCTACCACTGGGGGTCCAACGGACTGTCCACCGGCGACCCGGCCAACGACCTGTTGGGCGTCGTCATGGACCCGAACGTCCACATCCAGGAGTCGAAGGTGGCCACCTGCGACATCCAGCCCGGGCGTCGCCCGCGGGGACCGGCACTCCTGGAGTTCGTCGAGTCCTACCGGCGCAAGGCCGGCGTGGAACCGGGAGGGATCACGTAGTGACCAACCTGTTCGAGGCCTTCTCCGGGACGGCGAACTCGCTGTCGGGCCCGTTGCCCGACCCGACCGCCGACGCGGGGTGGGCCGGCGACCATCCCAAGCGGGTCGGCTTCTTCACCGACACCTCGGTGTGCATCGGCTGCAAGGCCTGCGAGGTGGCGTGCAAGGAGTGGAACCTGGTGCCCGACGACGGCACCGATGCCTCCGACCTCTACCGCCTCACCGGCATGTCCTACGACAACACCGGTGACCTCGGGTCGTCGACGTGGCGGCACGTGGCGTTCATCGAGGACGTCCGCCCGCACGGGTCGGCGACGGCCGCGCACGGCGGTCAGCAGACCGGCTTCCTGCCCGCCGGGCTGCCCGCGGTGCACGGCGGCGGCAACGGCCACACGCCCCGGGACGCCGACACGGCCCCGCCCGGCGGTGGGACCGTCGACCTGCTCTCCCTGCTCCCCGACGACGGTGCGCACGGCCAGCAGACCCCCGACGACGAGCGCGACGTGCGCTGGCTGATGGCCTCGGACGTCTGCAAGCACTGCACGCACGCGGGCTGCCTGGACGTGTGCCCCACCGGCGCGCTGTTCCGCACGGAGTTCGGCACGGTCGTCGTGCAGGACGACATCTGCAACGGCTGCGGCTACTGCGTCCCGTCGTGCCCGTACGGCGTCATCGACGTGCGCGAGTCCGACGGCGGCGCCCACAAGTGCACGCTGTGCTACGACCGGCTCGGCGAGGGTCTCGAGCCGGCGTGCGCGAAGGCGTGCCCCACCAACTCCATCCAGTTCGGCGACCTCGACGAGCTCCAGGCCGCCGCGGACGCGCGGCTGGCCGAGCTGCACGGGCGCGGGGTGCACGAGGCCCGGCTCTACGGGCGCGACCCCGACGACGGGGTCGGCGGCGACGGCGCGTTCTTCCTGCTGCTCGACGAGCCGGAGGTCTACGGCATGCCGCCGGACCCGATCGTCACCACGCGCGACCTGCCCGAGATGTGGCGCAACGCCGCGCTGACCGCGGTCGGGCTGGGCGCGGCGGTCGTCGCGGCGTTCTGGGGAGGTCGGCGATGACCGGGCACGACACGAACACCGAGATGTCGCAGCGGTACGGGGTCGACCGCGACGCCGTGAAGCCGCGGCGCGGGCGGGGCCGGCGGGGCGAGCAGCTGCAGGTGCCCGAGGCCGAGTTCCGGTCGTACTACGGGCGCCCGATCATCAAGGCGCCGGTGTGGAAGAACCCGGACGTCCCGCTGTACCTGTTCCTGGGCGGTCTCGCCGCGACGTCGTCCGGGCTCGGTGCGCTGGGCGGGGCCACCGGGCGCCCGACCCTGCGCCGCACCGGCCGCCCGGCCGCGGCCGGCGGGGCCGTCGGCGGCACCGTGTTCCTCATCCACGACCTGCACCGGCCGTCGCGGTTCCACCACATGCTGCGGGTGAACAAGCCGACGTCGCCGCTGTCGGTCGGCACCTGGATCCTCTCGCCGTTCGCGACCTTCGCCGCGGCGACGGCGGCGGCGGAGCTGGCCGAGCCCCTGGTCGGTCGGCGCAGCTCCGGGCTGGCCCGGCTGCTGCGGCGGGCGGGCGACGCGTCCGGGGCCGCGTCGGCGGTGATCGGGCCGGCGCTCGGCACCTACACCGCGGTGCTGTTCTCCAACACCGCGGTACCGACCTGGCACGAGTCGCACCGCATCCTGCCGGTGGTGTTCGCCGGCAGCGCCGCGGCCGCCGGCGGCGGCATGGGCCTCGTCGGCGCGTCGGTGCGGGACAACGAGCCCGCGGCGAGGCTGGGCGTCGCGGGTGCCGTCGTCGAACTGGTGGCGGGCGAGTACATGGAGCGCTCGCTCGGGCTGCTCGGCGACGTCTACCACAAGGGCCGCGCCGGGACGCTGATGAAGCTGTCGAAGGCCTGCCTGGCGGCGGGCGCGGTCGGGACCGTGCTGGGCCGGAAGAAGCGCTGGTCGGCGGCCCTGTCGGGGGTCGCGCTGATGGCGGGCTCGGCGCTGACGCGGTTCGGGGTGTTCGACGCGGGCATCGCGTCGGCGAACGACCCGGCGCACATCGTCGTCCCGCAGCGCGAGCGCCTGCGGCAGCGGCAGGCGACGAACGAGACGACCCAGGCGCCGCCGGACCGGGCGTTCGCCTGAGGGCTTGCCCGGGGCTCGCCACGGGCGAGCGCGCACGAGCGCGGAGCGCCAAGATGGATCGCGATGAGTGACGACCCCCGCCGGCGCGTGCCGCGGACCGACACGGTGCTGGCGGATGCGCGGTTGGCGCCGGCGCTCGCGGCGCTGGGGCGGGCGCGGGTCAAGGAGGTCGGGCTCGCGGCGCAGGGCCGCGCGCGGGCCGGGGACATCGCGCCGGAGGCCGTCGCGGACGAGGTCGTCGCGACGCT
>CADCTH010000054.1 GCA_902805495.1 uncultured Actinomycetospora sp. | reverse complement strand
GGGCCAGGGCGGCCGCGTCGCGGGCCGCCGCTAGCTCGCCCGGGTCGTCGGGGCCGGTGACCGGGGCGGGCTGCAGCACGGAGGCGGGATCGGCGCCCGGGGTGGGCGCGGTGTCCCGGGGCCAGAGCGCGATCACGCCGACCACGGCCAGTACCACGACCACGAGCGTGGCCCGGATCTCGGCACGCGTCACCGTTCGAGGCCGACGAGGGCGAGCAGGTGCGCGGCGTCGGGGCCCTTCACGAGCTTCGCGGCCTTGACGGGGTCGTCCTCGCCCGTGCCCGCGGACGGGCAGTCGCGGCGCAGCGAGCACGCGCCGCACGCCGGCCTCTTCGCGTGGCAGACGCGGCGCCCGTGGAAGATCATCCGGTGGGAGAGCATCGTCCAGTCCTTGCGGGGGATGAGCTCGCCCACCTCCTTCTCCACCTGCACGGGGTCCTCCGACGCCGTCCACGCGAAGCGGCGGGCCAGGCGGCCGAAGTGGGTGTCGACGGTGATGCCGGGGACGTCGAAGGCGTTGCCGAGCACGACGTTGGCGGTCTTGCGCCCGACGCCGGGCAGCGTCACGAGGTCCTCGAGGCGCCCCGGGACCACGCCGTCGTAGCGCTCGACCAGCGCGGCGCCGAGCTTGGTCACCGACTCGGCCTTCGCGCGGAAGAAGCCGGTGGGCTTGAGCATCTCCTCGAGCTCGACGCGGTCGGCGCCGGCGAGCGCGGCGGGGTCCGGGTAGCGCGCGAACAGCGCCGGGGTGACGCGGTTGACCGTCACGTCGGTGGTCTGCGCGGACAGCACGGTGGCCACGAGCAGCTCGAACGGCGAGGTGAAGTCCAGCTCGGCGTGCGCGTCGGGATGGGCGATCGCGAGGTCGCGGTGCATCCGCCGCGCGCGCCGCACCAGCGCGAGGCGGCTCTCCCCACCGACGGCGCGTGCTGCCCTGCTCACCCACCCAGGGTAGGACGCGCCCCGTCACGACGCGGTCGGGCCCGGCACTGCGGACGCGCGGCGCGACACGCCGGGCCGACCCCGATGCCGGACGACCTGGACCGATGCGCGACGATGCGCGCACCATGACCGCCTGGCTCTCCATCCTCATCCCCCTGCTGGTGATGGTCTTCGCGCTCGGTATGGAGCGCCTGGAGACCCGCCTGCGGTCCGGCACGGTGCGCGAGGACGAGGTCGAGGACTTCCTCGAGCGCGCCCGACCCGACGAGGTGAAGGCCCTGTTCCGGCAGGGGATCGGCGGCGCGCTGCAGATGTTCCGCCTGCGGAACCTGGGCAAGCGCGGCGCCCTCGGCGCACGCCGCTCCAGGGACCGGGACTGACGCTCACGCACGGCAGCGACGCCGCGGGATCTCGGACGCTATGGTGGTCCGAACGGGCGAACGGCGGTCACGGGAGCGGCCGATCGACCCCGAAGCGGTGAGATCCCTGGGTTTCGGCGTGGCGTGATCACGGGCAAGGACGTGACTATGCTGCGGCGAACGTGACTGGTGACACAGAGGTGCGGGTGGGGCCGGACGGCCCAGAGCCTGCGCGCGGTCGAGCGAGAGTCGGCGAGGAGCGGACGGTGGACGAGGTACTGGCGCGGGCCGGAATCTTCCAGGGGGTGGATCCCGCCGCCATCGAGGTGCTCACGGAGTCACTCGAGCGCGTGGAGTTCCCGCGCGGCACGGTCATCTTCAACGAGGGTGAGCCCGGCGACCGGCTCTACATCGTCTCCACCGGCAAGGTGAAGATCGGTCGACGCTCCCCGGACGGCCGCGAGAACCTGCTCTCGATCTTCGGCCCGTCCGACATGTTCGGCGAACTGTCGATCTTCGACCCGGGTCCCCGCACGTCGACGGCCACCACGGTCACCGACGTGCGCGCCTACACGATGGACCGCAACGCGCTGCGCGAGTGGATCGCCCAGCGCCCCGAGATCGCCGAGCAGCTGCTGCGCGTCGTGGCCCGGCGCCTGCGCCGCACGAACAACCTGCTCGCCGACCTCATCTTCACCGACGTGCCCGGACGCGTGGCCAAGGCGCTGCTGCAGCTCGCGCAGCGCTTCGGCTCGCAGGAGGCCGGTCTGCTGCGGGTCACCCACGACCTCACGCAGGAGGAGATCGCCCAGCTCGTCGGCGCCTCCCGCGAGACGGTCAACAAGGCGCTCGCCGACTTCGCCGCGCGTGGCTGGCTGCGCCTCGAGGGCAAGAGCGTGCTGATCCTGGAGCCGGACCGCCTGGCCCGACGGGCTCGCTAGGTCTCCGTCCGCCGCAGGTGGGCGAGCTGCGCGGTCACCGACTGGTCGGCCGCCGGCCACAACGACTCGTCCACGTCGGCGTAGACGATCTCCACCACCTGGCGCGGCGCCGGGTCCGGGCCCAGCTGGTCCAGGGCCGCGCGCACCTGGTCGAGCCGCTGCTCGCGGTGGCGCAGGTAGTACCGGGCGGTCTCGCCGGCGTCCGGGAGGTCCGGTCCGTGCCCCGGTAGCAGCGTCGTGCCGGGCGGGAGCTCGGCGAGGCGGCGCAGGGAGTCCAGGTAGTCGGTGAGCGCGCCGTCGTAGTCGCCGAGCACGGTCGTCCCGCGGCCCAGGACCGTGTCGCCGGTGAGCACGCTGCCGTCGTCGTCGACCACCAGGGACAGCGAGTCGTCGGTGTGCCCCGGCGTCAGCAGCACGCGCAGGTCGAGCCCGGCGACGGCCAGGCGCTCGCCGGCCCCGAGGCCCTCGGCGCCCAGCACCAGCGTCGGGTCGAGGGCCCGGACCGGCGCGGACACGCGCTCCGCGAAGGTGCGCGCGGCCTCGGTGTGGTCGAGGTGGCGGTGGGTCAGCAGCACGAGCTCGACGGGACCCCGCGCGGCGAGCCGGTCGAGGTGCGCCGGGTCCTCGGGCCCGGGGTCGACGACGACGCAGCCGCGCTGGCCCGGGGCGCGCAGGATCCAGGTGTTGGTGCCGTCCAGCGTCATCGGTGACGGGTTCTCGGCCAGCACCACCGACGCCGCCGCCGTGACGGAGCGCAGCTCGCCGTACGCCGGGTGCGCAGGGACCTGGTCCGCCGAGCCCCCCGGCACCACCCGCCCGCTCACCGGGACGCCCCGAGGGCGTGCGGGGGCACGACGAGGCCCACCCGGTCGCGCTCGTCGTCCGGGCGGAAGCGCGGCGTGACGGGCTCGGGGCGGCGCCCGGCGGCCGCGTCGAGCAGCGCCGCGACCGTGCCGCCCGCCGCGGCGATCTCGCTCAGCACCGCCCACGTCGGCGGCATCAGGCCCCGCTCGCCGTCCTCCCACTCCCGCAGGGCCCGCGCAGGCGTGCACCAGCGGGCGCCGACGGCCTCGGTGGTCGCGCCGTCGGGCTCCTGGCCCGCCGGGACGGCCGCGAGGAAGAAGGCGGTGTCGTACCGGCGCGGCATCGCCTCCGGGGTGATCCAGCGCGCCCACGGCCGCAGCCGGTCCGCGTCGAGGCGCGCCACGACGTCGCCCAGCCCGGTCTCGCCGGCCACCAGGCGCGCGCGGGCGTCCGCGTCCGGGGCGGCCGGGGTGGCGGTGGCCAGCAGCACCCCGGTCTCCTCGTAGGTCTCGCGCACCGCGCAGGCCAGCAGCGCCGCGGCCGCCTCGGGCGTCGTCGACCAGGCCCGCGCGGCGTCGGCCGCGGCCGCCTCGTCCACCAGCCCCTGCGCCAATGCCTCGCCGTCGGCCGCGTCCAGCCCGCCGCCGGGGAACACTGTCATCCCCGCCGCGAACGCCATCTCCGCGGCGCGCTC
>CADCTH010000053.1 GCA_902805495.1 uncultured Actinomycetospora sp. | reverse complement strand
GGGCCAGCACACCGGGGGCCAGCACGACGGGAACGGACCCGACGGGAGCGGGCCCGCCGGGACCCGGCCCCACGGCGTCCGGACCGACCCGACGCAGGCCGCCGAGAGCGCGGTACGCGGCGCGAGTGCCGGCGTCGCCGCCGAGGCCATGGACGCGCCGACCTATGTCCTGCCCAGTGAGCGCGCGGGGTCGGCGCGGCGGCTGCGGGGGGTCGACGCCGCCCGGGGCGTCGCCCTCCTGGGCATGATGGCCGTGCACGCGCTCGTCGTCGGCACCCCGGCCGAGGGCGGATCGTGGCTGGCCAACACCGCCCAGGGGCGCGCCGCGGCCCTGTTCGGTCTGCTCGCCGGCGTCGGCATCGCGTTCATGACCGGCCGCCGCCCCTTGACGGCGGGCCGTCCCGCCGCGGGTCACGCGGCCTCGCTGACGGTGCGGGCGCTCGCGATCGGCGCGCTCGGTCTCGCGCTCGGCTACACCGATGCCGCGGTCACCGCGGTCATCCTGCCGTACTACGCGGTGCTGTTCGTGCTCGCGATCCCGCTGCTGTTCCTCGGCACCCGCACCTTGCTCGTCACGGGGGCCGGGCTGGCGGTGGCCCTGCCCGTGCTGAGCCACCTGGTGCGCACGTTCCTGCCCGAGCCGCCGCTGGCCAACCCGTCCTTCCCGGGTCTGTTCACCGACCCCCTCGGGCTGCTCTCCGAGCTCACGCTCACCGGTTACTACCCCGCACTGCCGTGGACGGCCTACGTGGCGATCGGGTTGGCGGTGGGCCGGATGCGGCTGGACTCGGTGCGGGTCGCGGGCGCTCTGCTCGGCGTCGGGGTCGTCACGGCCGTCGGCACCGGGATCGCCTCCGACCTCCTGCTCGAGGCCGGAGGGCGCGCCGCGATCCTGGCCGACGCCTCCGCGAGGGGGACGGATCCCGCCGTGGTGCAGCAGTGGCTCACCCTCGGGCCGGACGGCACGACGCCGCCCACCACGTGGTGGTGGCTGGCGGTCGACGCCCCGCACGCGACGACCCCTCCCGATCTCCTGCAGACGATCGGGTCCTCCCTCGCCGTGCTCGGGCTCATGCTGCTCCTGAGCCAGGTGACCCAGCCGGTGCTGCGACACCTGAGCATCGTGGTGTCCGAGCCCCTGGCGGCGGCCGGCAGCATGACGCTGACCTTCTACACCGCCCACGTCGTCTTCGTGAACTCGCCGCTCGACACCTACACGCCGACCACCGGCTACGTGCTGCAGGTGGTGGCAGTCCTGCTGCTCGGACTCGCCTGGCGGGCGACTGCGGGTCGTGGCCCCCTGGAGGCCGCGGTCACCGGGCTCACGCGCCGCGCGAAGTCAGCGGTGAGCGGGCGCTGAGACGGTAGCGGCGCTGCCAGCAGTGGTCCTCGGTGCGAGTCGACGAGGCGGCGTGGCTTCCCACTCCCTGCCCGCCCAACGGCTGGGATGCCGACGACGTTCAGGACGAGATGCTTCCTGGTGGGTTGGCCCAGCACAGTCGTACGGCGGTGCCACCGGAGGTGGTCTCGATGCTGGAGCGCTCGGAGAGCTCGCCCATCAGGGCGATCCCACGGCCGCGGTAGCCGGGTGCGGTGATCTCCTGCCAAACACCGTTGTCGGTCACGAGGACAGCGACCCCGCCCCCACATGCGCGGGGTCCGGCGACGAGGGTGACATGGCACTCCGTGTCGGGGCAGGCGTGCTCGACGGCGTTGGTGACCGCCTCGTCGACGAGCAGCACCACCGCCTCGGCGAGGTCGGCGTCGAGGTCGACGGTCTCGACCCAGGCCCGCATCCGCCGCCGGAGCAGGCGCACCGCGTTCGGGTCCGCCGGGACGTGTTCGGTCACCCACTTCTGGTCGGCGTGCTCGCCCGCGGGCCAGCACTGGCAGGCAGGTCCTCTCCGCGCCTCCGCGCCGTCGTCCTCCGCAGATTCGTTGCCTGGTGAGTGGTTGTCCGTCATCGCCGGGCCCTCCGAAGCGTTGTCGGATCGTGTGGCGCTGCCCGGCTCGAGGTCCTCGGCGGGGCGTCGTGGTCGTTTGCGGCGCTGCGCCTGCAGGCGTCGTGGCGGATCGCCTCGTGTCGGTCGCCGGGGAGGATCAGGGTGCGGGGTCGAGCGCGTCGTCCAGCCAGCGCAGCAACGTGGTCGATGCGGGGCCGGTGAGGACCGCGAGGACCTCCCCCAGGCCGAGGCCGTGCGTGCGCTGATGGGCGGGGTGGCCGGCGAGGTCGGCCGTCGTCGAGGTGAGGGCAATGGCGTGACGGGTGATCTTCTCGGCCGCGACGCGGTGGAGGCCCTCGGCGGTGAGCTGGTCGATGTGGAGGAGCACGGCGTGGGCGACCACGCGCAGCAGCTCCCCGTCGATGCGGGTGCTCAGATCGGGGTCCTGTTCTGGCCGTCGACCAGCTGACGTCGTCCGGCCGGTGGGTCCGGTGCTCATCGATCCACGCCGAGCACGTGGCTCATGAAGGAGGCCCCGGACAGCCGTGCCGCCCGGGCGAACACGGCGAGGTGCACGACGTCCTGGTGGCGCAGCCAGTCCGACGTGGCGGTCAGTTCGTCGACCGGTTCGTCGGCCAGCTCGTCGATGAGATCGCGCTCAGACGGGATGGGCCCTCCCAGCACTGCGTTGCAACGGGCGAGGCGGCGCGGTCTGCACCTGGTCCACGGCGAACGGCCGCGGAGACGACCTCGGAACCGGCCGGGGGGACGGCGCGGGGTCCCGAGGTCGTCCCGCGAGGCTGCTGTGGTGAACCTCGGGCCGGCTCGGGTGGTGCACCGACCGTCAGCTCTCGAGTGAACCGACCTCACGGGGCCCAGGACTTCAATGGTGCCCAATCGGTCCGGTGTCCCTAACATCGGGGCGCCGAATCCGGTCGCGCCGCCGGTCACCGCGCCGGCGTGGGGCGCTGACGAGGGCGGGGGCTCAGGGCTCCAGGGCCGGGCGGTCGAGCCGTCGGCGCAACGCCGCGTCCTGGACCGGCCCGGTCCGCTGACTCGACCTTCCGGTGTGATCGGTCTCGCCGAAGAGCAGGTGCGCGAGGTGGCTGACGAACACGTCGGCCAGGACGAGGTCGGCGAGAGCGAAGCCACCGGCGGCGCGGCCGTAGAGGTTGAGCGCCGCGCCGATCCCGGCCGCGGCGGGGAGCTGCAGCGACAGGACCGCGGGGAAGCCGAGCTCGACGGCGGCCGGGGCGAACCGCGGCCACCGCACCGCGTCACGGCCCGCCAGGTCCTGGGCCATCACGATCGTCAGCTCCGGCTGTGGTTCGTGCAGGGCGCTCAGGCAGGGGCCCTCGTCGTGGTGGTGCTGCAGCGCGTCGAGGTCGGCTGCTTCCTCGGAGGTCGAGCCGTGGGCCCCGCCGGCGCCGCCCGACGAGATCGAGACTCCGCCGGCCGCGGCACCGGGCACCAGGTCGACCGCGCTGCGGATCATCGAGTTGACGGCGGCGGCGATGTCGTAGAGGGCGGGCCGGTGGGTCACCGCGGCGAGGGCGTCGTGCAGCGCCGACCCGATCAGGTCATCGTCGTTGCGTCGGATAGGGCGACCTCGCCTTCGGGGAACGCGGGCCCGACACGGGAGGTCGCGCCCGACGCCGTCGACGTGCTGAAGGTTCGCGATTGCACGTCGGCGGGCTGCGAACAGTTCGCCCGTGGCGTCGAGCGGAAGATCGACCGTACGCCCGATCGGGACGACGCGATCTCTCGGGTCTCGTGCACCGGAGCCCGCCTCGGGCCTCTCCCTAGGCTGCGCGGGCTCTGCCCTGCCGGGCTTTCGCGCGGGGCGAGCGCCTGGTTCGACTACTGCCACCGGGTGGGTCGGGCTCGATTGCGTCGCGGGGCCGGCGCCTCGGCCATGGCTGCCTTGTTCACCTCGAGGTGACGCCAGCGTACGGCGTGTCTCGGGTGCCACAGGGAGAGCGTAGGGAGCACCCGTGCCACGAGGCGTGCCCCGCGGACTCGGGCCGATCACGGCTGGAAACGGTTCCGGTTGTCGACGGGTGGTGCCCCGGCAGGATTCGAACTTGCGCTCCCGCCTCCGGAGG
>CADCTH010000052.1 GCA_902805495.1 uncultured Actinomycetospora sp. | reverse complement strand
TCGACGACGGCCCGATGCTCGGGCTGCACGTGAACTTCGTCGAGGACTTCGAGTTCGGGAACGGCTACGTCTCGCCGTACCTGGTCACCGACCCCGGCTCGATGCTCGCCGTGCTCGACGACCCCTACATCCTGTTCTGTGCCGAGAAGATCTCGGACGTCCGCTCCCTCATGCCGATGCTCGAGCGGATCATGCGCGACCCCCGCCCGCTGGTCATCGTGGCCGAGAAGGTCGAGGGCTCGGCACTGCAGATGCTCGTGCACAACCACGTCAACGGGCACCTGAAGGTCACCGCCATCCAGGCGCCCGGCTTCGGGGAGAAGCGCGTCCATCTCCTCGAGGACATGGCCGCCCTGTGCGGCGGTCAGGTGCTCTCCAAGGCCTCGGCGTTCTCGATCGAGCAGGTGGGCGTCGAGCACCTCGGCCGGGCACGACAGGTTCGCGCGACGAGCGAGCACACCGCGATCATCGGTGGTGGCGGCGACCCGGTCGCCCGTGAGACGCGTCTGTCCCAGCTGCGCGCCGAGATGGACCGCGCGACGATCGGCACCGACGAGGACTGGTTCTCCGAGCGCATCGCCCGCCTGTCGGGCAAGGCCGCGATCCTGCAGGTCGGCGCCCCGACGAACGCGGAGCTCAAGGAGGTCCGCCACCGGGTGGACGACTCCCTGCAGGCCACCCGCGCCGCCATGGCCGAGGGCATCGTCGCCGGCGGCGGCGCCGCGCTGCTGCACGCCGAGAACGCCCTGGACGACCTCGAGGGCCTGACCGGTGACGGTCGCATCGGCGCCGAGATCGTGCGCGCCGCGCTGGCCGAGCCGGCCAACCTCATCGCCTCGAACGCGGGCTACGAGGGCGCCGACGTCGTCAAGCAGGCGCGCGACCTGGGGGTCGACGAGGGCTTCGACGCCCTCGAGGGCCGCTTCGGCAACATGCTCGAGCTCGGCATCATCGACCCGCTGCGCGTCGTGCGCTCGGCGCTGCAGAACGGCGCCTCGGTGGCCGGGCTGATCCTCACCACGAACTCGCTGGTGGCCGAGGAGCAGACGCCCTGGAACAAGTCGCTCATGACCGAGTTCGGCCAGCTCGACGAAGGCATCCCGCAGCCGGCGCCGGACTCGAGCACCCCGCAGTCCATGGGCCTCGGCCCGTCGATGGGCTGAGATGGGCGGAGACCAGCTGATCATCTCGGAGAGGAGCACGCCGTGAAGGCCGTGCGGGTGCACGATTACAAGGTCGACCCGTCGATCGACGACATCCCGGAGCCGGAGCTCCAGGGGCCGCTCGACGTCATCATCAAGATCGGCGGCGCCGGGGTGTGCCGCACCGATCTGCACATCATCGACGGCGACTGGGCGGCGATCCAGGACCCGACGCTGCCCTACGTGATCGGCCACGAGAACGCCGGCTGGGTGCACGCGGTGGGCGACGCCGTCACCAACGTCGCGGTCGGCGACACGGTGATCCTGCACCCGCAGCCGTCCTGCGGGCTGTGCCTGGCCTGCCGCGCCGGGCGCGACATGCAGTGCACGGGCGACGCGTTCTTCCCCGGGCTGTCGAACAACGACGGCGGCATGGCGGAGTACCTGCGCACCACCGCCCGGGCCTGCGTGAAGCTCAACCCGGACACGAACCCGGCCGACGTCGCCGCGCTGGCCGACGCCGGGATCACGGCCTACCACGCCGTGCGCAAGGCCGTGCCGATGCTCTGGCCGGGCACGTCGGCGGTGGTCATCGGGGCCGGCGGGCTCGGGCACATCGGTGTCCAGGCGCTCGCGGCCCTCACCGCCACGAAGATCATCGTGGTGGACAAGAACCCGGACGCGCTCGAGCTCGCGAAGCAGATCGGTGCGGACGAGACGGTCGTCGCGGACGGGAACCAGGTCGGCGAGGTGCAGGAGCTCACCGGCGGCGGCGCCACCGTGGTCTTCGACTTCGTCGCCGAGCAGGGCGTCGAGCTCGAGGCCTGGCAGATGACCGGGCCGGCCGGCTACCAGTTCGTCCTCGGGTACGGCGGCCAGTTCCAGGCGCCCACGCTCGACTTCGTGGCCGGCGAGAAGAACGTGATCGGCAACATCGTCGGGACGTACAACGACCTGGCCGAGCTGATGGTCCTGGCCCAGGCCGGGAAGGTCACGCTGCACACGAAGCAGTACCCGCTCGAATCGGCGCTGGACGCCCTGCACGACCTGGACGCGGGCAAGGTCCGCGGTCGGGCCATCCTCGTCCCGTAGGGAAAGGAAACCACCACATGTACGAGAAGGACGGCGAGAAGTACTTCATCGTCGACAGCCACATGCACTACTGGGACGCGTCGCCCGAGAACTGGGTGGAGGGCGCCGAGCAGTACGCCAAGGGCTGGATCGAGTGCTTCCACGCCTACCAGGGCCTCGGCCCGGCCGAGACGCACCAGCCGATCGAGGAGTTCCAGAAGGTCTCCGAAGAGCAGCTGATGCGCGAGGAGTTCGAGGAGGGCCACGTCGACGTGGCCATCTTCCAGTCGACCTACCTGCGCGAGTGGTACAAGAACGGATTCAACACCACCGAGCAGAACGGGGCGCTCTTCCGCAAGTACCCCGACAAGTTCCGCGTGAACTCGCGCTTCGACCCGCGCGACGGCGACGCCGGCATGCGGGAGTTCGAGAAGAACGTCGAGGAGTACCGGCCTCTCGGGGTGAAGCTCTACACCGCGGAGTGGAACGGCGAGTCCCGCGGCTACAAGCTCACCGACCCCGAGTGCTACCGCTTCCTGGAGCGCGCCCAGGAGCTGGGCATCCGCAACATCCACGTGCACAAGGGCCCGACGATCTGGCCGCTGGACAAGGACGCCTTCGACGTCTCCGACGTCGACCACGCCGCCACCGACTTCCAGGGCCTGAACTTCATCGTCGAGCACGTGGGACTGCCGCGCATCGAGGACTTCTGCTTCATGGCGACGCAGGAGCCCAACGTGTACGCCGGGCTGTCGGTGGTCACCGGCGGCCTCATGCACGCCCGCCCGCGGTTCCACGCGAAGGTGATGGGCGAGCTGCTGTTCTGGGTCGGCGAGGACAAGATGCTCTTCGGCTCGGACTACAACATCTGGACGCCGAAGTGGCAGGTCGAGGGCCTCGTGGACTGGGACTTCCCCGAGGGCCACGACTACGACGACTACCCGCGCCTCGGCACCGACGGGAAGAAGAAGATCCTCGGGCTGAACGCGGCGAAGCTCTACGACATCGAGGTCCCGGCCGAGTGCCAGATCTCCGCGGAGAGCTCGGCCCCGGCCTCGCCCGACGACGCGGAGCTCGTCGACGACCGGGCGGTGTCCCAGGCATGACGGTCACCTCCGACACCCCGCCGACCACGCAGGTCGGCGGGGTGTGGGAGGCGCTGCGCACCGTGCGCGACCCCGAGCTGGACGCCGACGTCGTCTCGCTGGACTTCGTCGCGTCCTGCTCGATCTCGGACGACGGGGTCGCGCACGTGCGCCTGCGCCTGCCCACCTACTTCTGCGCGCCCAACTTCGCGTTCCTCATGGTCGCCGACGCGTGGGACGCCGTGTCCCAGGTGCCGGGCCTGCAGGACGTCGACGTCGAGCTGATCGACCACTTCGCCTCCGACGCCATCAACGCCGGCGTCGCCGCCCGCGCCGGGTTCGTCACCTCGATGGCCGGCAGCGAGGTCGGCGAGGCGGTCTCCGAGCTCGACGGCCTGCGCCGCAACTTCACCGAGCGTGCGCTCATGGCCGGCACCGACCTGGTGGTCCGCCCGCTGATGGCCGCCGGTGCCACGCCGGAGCAGGTCGTGGCGATGACGCTGGGTGAGGTACCGGCGAGCGCCGACCTGCGGCGGCTGCGCGAGCGGCGCCGCGAGCTCGACATCCCCGCCGACGACGACGCCCCGCTGGTGGTCGACCCGGTGGGCCGCACCGTCGGCCTCGAGGCGCTCCCGCTGCACCTGCGCAAGGCGCGCAGCTACCAGGTGGGCGTCGACGCCAACACCAGCATCTGCCGCGGCCAGCTCGCGGCGCGCTACGGGCTGTAGAGGAGCCCTCGAGAGGAGCCGCATGACCGCCCCCAGCGAGACCCCGCGCACCGTCCGGCGGGTGGGGTCACCGGCCGCCGCCGCGCTGGCCGACCTCGCCGCGATCTTCGACGACCTGCAGACCGTGCTGCTGTGCTGCGAGCGCCTCGTGACCCAGCTCAGCGTCCCGGAGCCCGACCCGGTGGTGGTCGAGTCGCTGTGGACGACCGCGCTGCTGTCCTACGCGCGGTGCTTCACGCCCGGCGGGCGCGGGATGGGCCTCACCGAGGCCGACGTCGAGGGCCTCGAGATCGAGGGCGAGGTGCTGGCGTGGCACCGGATGGTGCGCCAGATCCGCAAGCACTACGCGGACCCGGCGGTGAACCCGCGCGAGGCCTTCGAGGTCGGGGTCGCCGTGTCCGACGGGACGCCGCGCGGCGTGGCCATCACGTCGACCCGCCAGGCGCTGCCCGACACCGTGTCCGTGCACCAGACCGGCGCCATCGCCTACCACCTCAGCCAGCTGGTCGACGCCCGCATCGGCGAGCACCAGGCCACCGTCCTCGAGGGCGTGCGGGCGCTGAGCCCGACGGAGCTGGAGACGCTGGACGAGGTCGAGCTGACCGAGGGGGGCGAGCAGTGACCGAGAAGTACAACCCGTGGACCGTGGTCAACCTGGTGTTCGGCCACCTCGCCGACCAGGGCCTGCACCCGGTGCTCGGGGAGGCGGGCGACCCCTCGGAGGCGGCGGCGCAGCTGCTGCGCACCCTCGGCATCACCCCCGGCGACCCGTCCTGGGGCGACGGCCAGGACGCCGAGCGGGTGCGCAACGACCTCGCCGCGGTGCGCGCCGCGTTCGATCCGGTCGACGAGCCGGCCACGAGGGACTGACCGTGGCCGAGGCGGGAGACGGAGCGCAGCGGAGCTCGACCGAGGTCCGCTTCGCCCGGCTCGCGGTGCACCGCATGACGCGCGAGCCGCTCGCCCTGCTGGTCGAGACCGAGGGTGACCGTTGCTTGGTCGTCTCGGTGCGCGGGCCGCAGGCCGAGGTGATCGACCGCGGCCCGCGGCCGGCCGGGGAGGACGCGGACGGGCGGATGACCCAGGACCTCGTCGCGGACCTCGCGGCGCTGGTGGGGCGGCGCCTCGAGCGGGCCACGATCACCGAGCTCGTCGACGACCGCTTCCGGGCCGAGCTGGTGCTCGACGACGGTGCGCGCCTGCCCGGGCGCCCGAGCGACGTGCTGGCCGTCGGCGTGCGCGAGGGGCTGCGCCTCGAGGTGGCCGACGCGGTGCTCGACGCCGTCGGTCAGTCGTTCAGCGCGCTGGGCGGCGACCGGGCCGAGCCGGCCCGCGAGGCGGCCGAGGAGGTGCAGCGGATGCGGGCGTTCCTCGAGGAGGCCACCGTCGAGGACTTCGAGCGCCCGCCGGCGGACGGGGGGCCGGTCTAGGAGTTGCTGACCTGCGCCGTCGTCTCGATCCGAGACGGTCGAGCGATACTGCGCGGCCCGTCCGCGCCGTACCATGCCGTGTTGCGCATCACCACGACGTGGCGCGCGGATGGCGAGGTGGCCCATGGATCGACGCGCCGACGGTGCCCTCGGTCGCGCCCGCGAGCACTTCGTCGACCGCGGTGCCGTGAACACTCGCGGCGTCGTCCGTCCCGAGATCGTCGACTCGTGGGAGCGCTCCCGGCGCGCCGGGGTCGACGCCACCCAGCTCGCGCTGCCCTACGAGGCCGACCTCGACTTCGACGGCAGCCTCGCCAACTGCGCCCGCCCGGTGCTCGACGACCTCGCCGAGCGGCTCTCGGGCATGTCGGTGGCCGTGGTGCTCACCGACGCCGACGGGCGCGTCCTCGAGCGCCGGGTCGGCGAGGGCGAGCTGCAGCGCCGCCTCGACGCCATCTCGCTCGCGCCCGGCTTCAGCTACGCCGAGGAGTTCGCCGGCACCAACGGCGTGGGCACTGCGCTCGAGGGCGCCATGCCCGCCCTCGTCGTCGGCCCCGAGCACTTCAGCGAGCGGCTCCAGGCCTTCGCGTGCGCCGGGGCGCCGGTGTGCGGGCCCGACGGCACGCTCGCCGGCATCCTCGACGTCACCTGCCTGCGTGCGGAGGCCAACGACCTCATGCGCTTCCTGGCCCAGCAGGCGGCCACCGACATCGAGGACGTGATGCGCGAGCGCGGCGGCACGGGCCTGCGCCGGCTCATGGCCGCGTTCCGCTCGACGTGCGCGCGCACCCGCCACCCGGTGCTCGCGCTCACGGAGGACCTGGTCATGGCCAACCGGGCCGCCCGCGCGCTCTCCGGCGCCGACCAGGACCGGGTCGCCCGCCGCGCCGCGGAACGCGGCCACACCGCCCGCGCGCGCCAGGACCGGGTGCTGCTCGCCGACGGCCCGGCGCGCCTGGTGATCACCCCCGTGCCCGCGGGCCGTCCCGCCGGCGTGGTCGTCGAGGTGGTGCCCAGCCGCAGCGGCCTGCGCCTCGCCGGTCGCGAGGACCCGCCGTCACCGACGCTGCTCTCCGTCCCGCCCCCCGTGGCGGGCGCCGGCGAGGCGCCCGCGTCCCCCGTGTCCCCGATCGCGGTGTCCGAGCGCCCGCTGCCCGGCCTCGCCGGCGCCTCGCG
>CADCTH010000051.1 GCA_902805495.1 uncultured Actinomycetospora sp. | reverse complement strand
TGGTGGGGGCCCAGGCCGCGGGCCTCGCCGCGTGGCCGCCGTCGCTGGCCGCGGGCGCGCCGACGAGCGTCGCGGGCGCGACGATCGCCGACGGCATCGCGGTGTCGCGCCCCGGCGAGGTGACGTTCGCGCTCGTCCGGGAGCTGGTCGACGAGATCGTCACCGTCGACGAGGAGGCCCTGGCCCGCGGGGTGCTGCGCTGCCTGGAGCGCGAGAAGCTGCTCGTCGAGCCCGCCGGCGCCGCGGCCGCGGCCGCGCTGGCCGAGTACCCGGGACGCTGGCCCGCACCCGTCGTGGCCGTGGTGTCCGGCGGCAACGTCGACCCGGTGCTGCTGGTCGACCTGGTGCGCCGGGGCCTCGTCGCCGCCGGGCGCTACGTCGCGCTGCGCGTGCGGCTGCCCGACCGTCCGGGCTACCTCGCGGACGTGCTGCGGCTGGTGGGCCGGGCGGGCGGCAACGTGGTGGACGTCGAGCACCGCCGGCTCAGCGCGTCCGGGACGGCCCCGGGCACGGTGGACGTGGCCCTCACGCTCGAGGCGCGGGGCCACGACCACCGGACGACGATCCTCGCCGAGCTGGCGGCGGCGGGCTGGGACGTGACGGCCGAGCCGTAGCGCGGCGCCGGTGCCCGCGTCAGGGCGAGTACGGCTCCGCCGAGACGAGCGTGACCTGCATCGAGCCGCCGTCGGGGAGGGCGTAGCTCACGGTGTCGCCGGCCGAGGCGCCGAACAGCGCCGAGCCGAGCGGGGAGTTGGGGGAGTAGACCTCGAGGTCGCCGTGGGCGCCCTCCTCGCGCGAGCCGAGGAGTAAGGTCTCGGTGTCGTCGTCGCCCTCGAAGCGGACGGTGAGCACGGTGCCCGGGACGGCCTTGCCGCTCTCGGTGGGCGTCTCGCCGACCTTCGCGGTGTGCAGCAGCTCCTGGAGGTGGCGGATGCGGGCCTCCATGACGCCCTGCTCCTCGCGGGCGGCGTGGTAGCCGCCGTTCTCCTTGAGGTCGCCCTCCTCGCGCGCGGCGTTGATCTTCTGCGCGATCACGGGACGCTGCGCGACGAGGTCGTCGAGCTCGGCCTTCAGACGGTCGTGCGCGTCCTGGGTCAGCCAGGTCACCTGCGTCTGCGTCTCGGTCACGGTGATCAACTCCTCGGAGGTCCGGGCCCGCGCTGCGCGGGTCGGCGGCCTGCTCCTGCTCGGGCCCTGAGGCACCGCCCCGGGGTGGAACGGCGCCGGCGGCCCAGGGGCCACAGACGGAAAAACACGGCCCGCGGCATGCGGGCCGTGTCGGACAACGGTAACACGACCGGCGGCCCGCGGAACCCGTTCCAGCGCGCGGCGCTGCGTGCCGGTGAGCCGCGCAGGGCCTTGCCCACCTGCGCTTTCCCCGCCGGCGGCCCCGGGACAGAGATCTCCGCGGGCGCCCGGGGACGGCCCCGGCGGGCGCTGTCGGGGGTGGCCGGGATGATGGGACGGGACCGGGGCGTTGTACTGGCGGTACGCCCCACGGTGCCCGCACCACAGCCGAGAACGACGCACGAGGACGGCTCCGGACAGACGATGAGCTCACTCCAGTACGACCAGCCGCTGCGCCTCCTGACGGTGCACGCCCACCCCGACGACGAGTCCAGCAAGGGCGCCGCCACGTGCGCGCGCTACGTCAGCGAGGGCGTCGAGGTCATGATCGTCTCCTGCACGGGGGGCGAGGCGGGCAGCATCCTCAACCCGGCGATGGACACCCCCGAGGTCCGCGCGGACATGACCGGCACGCGTCGCGCCGAGATGGCGCGCGCGGCCGCGATCCTCGGCGTGCAGCACCGCTGGCTCGGGTTCATCGACTCGGGGCTGCCCGAGGGCGACCCGAAGCCCCCGCTGCCCCAGGGCTGCTTCGCGCTCGAGCCGCTCGAGGTGCCCACCGAGGCGCTGGTGCGGATCGTGCGCGATTTCCGTCCGCACGTCGTCGTCACCTACGACGAGAACGGTGGCTACCCGCACCCCGACCACATCCGCTGCCACGAGATCTCGGTGGCCGCGTTCGAGGCGGCGGGCGACCCGGACCGCTTCCCCGAGGCCGGCGAGCCCTGGCAGCCGCTGAAGCTCTACTACTCCCACGGGTTCTCCAAGGCCCGCGTCGTCGCCTTCCACGAGGCGATGCTCGAGGCCGGTCTCGAGTCGCCGTACGCGGAGTGGCTCGAGAAGTGGGACGACTCCCGCCCGGACAACGGCCCGCGCATCACGACGCGGGTGCCCTGCGGCGAGTGGTTCCCGGTCCGCGACGACGCCCTGCGCGCGCACGCGACCCAGATCGACCCGACGTCGCGGTGGTTCGCGGTGCCGCTCGAGCTCCAGCGGCGCGTGTGGCCCACCGAGGACTACGAGCTCGCCCGCTCCATCGTCGACACCGACGAGAGCAACGAGAGCCCCGGTGACGACCTGTTCGCCGGGGTGCGCGAGCGGGTGGGCGCGTGACCCCGCTGGCCGTCTGGTGGACGCTGCTGCCGTTGTCGGCGCCGCCGCCGGGCGCGCCGCCGGGGTCGGAGCGCGGCGAGGAGTTCGGCAAGACCTCGCCCATCGCGCTCGTCGTGATCCTGCTGCTCGGTCTGGCCACGGCGCTGCTGATCCGCTCGATGTCCAAGCGCCTGCGCAACGTGCCGGCGTCGTTCGACCCGCCGTCGGAGACCCCGCCCGCGGACAGTGACGCGGGCCCGGACGACCCCGACCGCCCCGACGCCGCCGAGCGGCCCTCGGCGACGCCCTCGGGGCGCAACCCGGTGGACCGTCCGGACGGATCACCGGGCACCGGCTCGCCCTGACCCGGGACGGCTGGGACGATTTGGTCATGCCCAACCGGCTCGCCGGCTCCACCAGCCCCTACCTGCGCCAGCACGCCGACAACCCCATCGACTGGCAGCCCTGGTCGGAGGCGGCGTTCGCCGAGGCACGGCGTCGCGAGGTGCCGGTGCTGCTGTCGGTGGGCTACGCGGCGTGCCACTGGTGCCACGTCATGGCCCACGAGTCGTTCGCCGACCCCGAGGTCGCCGCGTACGTCAACGAGCACTTCGTGTCGATCAAGGTCGACCGCGAGGAACGCCCGGACGTCGACGCCGTGTACATGGAGGCCACCCAGGCGATGACCGGCCAGGGCGGCTGGCCGATGACGTGCTTCCTCACCGCCGACGGCGACCCGTTCCACTGCGGCACGTACTACCCCGCCCGCCCCTACGGCGGGATGCCGTCGTTCACCCAGCTGCTCGGGGCGGTGGTGCGGGCGTGGACGTCGGACGGCGAGCGGGTGCGCGACGCCGCCCGCGCGATCACCCAGCGGCTCTCGGCGGTGTCGCGGTCGCTGCCCGCGGCCGGGGTCGACGACGACACCCTCGCCGGCGCGGTCGTCGCGCTGACCGGCGACTTCGACGAGGAGCACGGCGGCTTCGGCGACGCGCCGAAGTTCCCGCCGTCGATGGTGCTGGAGTTCCTGCTGCGCCACCACGAGCGCACCGGCGACCCCGACGCGCTGGCGATGACCGAGATCACCGCGGAGGCCATGGCCCGCGGCGGACTGTTCGACCAGCTCGCGGGCGGGTTCGCGCGGTACTCGACCGACGAGACGTGGACCGTGCCGCACTTCGAGAAGATGCTCTACGACAACGCCCAGCTGCTGCGGGTGTACGCCCACCTCGCGCGCATCACCGGCTCCGAGGCCGCCGCACGCGTCACCGACATGACCGCCGCGTTCCTCCTGCGCGACCTGCGCACCCGCGACGGCGGCTTCGCCTCCGCGCTCGACGCCGACGCCGCCGGCGAGGAGGGCACCACGTACGTCTGGAGCCCGGCCGAGCTCACCGAGATCCTCGGCGACGACGACGGGGCCTGGGCGGCGGAGCTGCTCGGGGTGACGGCGGAGGGCACCTTCGAGCACGGCCGCTCGACGCTGCGTCTGCCCGCCGACCCTGACGACCCGGGCCGCTGGCAGGCCGTGCGCAAGGCCCTGCTCGCCGTGCGGGGCCGCCGCCCACAGCCCGAGCGCGACGACAAGGTCGTGGCCGCGTGGAACGCCCTCACGGTCACCGCGCTGGTCGAGGCGTCGGCGGCGCTGGGGCGCGGCGAGTGGCTCGCCGCCGCCCGGCGCGCCGCGGCGCTGCTGCTGCGCGTGCACGTCGTCGACGGCCGGCTGCGCCGCACGTCGCGCGACGGCGAGGTCGGCGACGCCCCCGCCGTGCTCGAGGACCACGGCGCGCTGGCCGAGGCCCTGCTCGCGCTGCACC
>CADCTH010000050.1 GCA_902805495.1 uncultured Actinomycetospora sp. | reverse complement strand
TGACCCCGCAGGTCGCCGTCTGCTGGGACGTCGACGGCACGCTGCTGCGCGCCGGGCGGGTCGGCGGGGCCGAGGTGCTGCGCGCCGCGTTCGCCGAGGTCACGGGCCTGGACGCGCCCGAGGGCGTCGTCATGGGCGGGCTCACCGACCGGCTCGTGGCCGAGGCCTACCGCGAGCTGCTGCCGCGCGACGCCGCCGCGGCGCTGCACGCCCGCGGCGACGAGTACGGGGTGGCCTTCGCCGACGCCGTCACCCGGGCCTGGGCCGGACGCGACGCGGAGCTGGCCGCGGTCACCGCTCCCCTGCCCGGGGTGCCCGAGACCGTCGCCGCGCTCGCCGCCGAGCCCGGCGTCACGCAGGTCGTCGTCACCGGCAACGTCCGGGCCGGCGCCGAGGCCAAACTGCGTGCCGCCGGACTCGCCCGCCCGGGAGGGCCGCTCGACCTCGACCGCGGCGCCTACGGCCACCTCGGCGGTCCCCGCTCGACCCTCGTGCACGCGGCCCGCGCCGCCCTCGAGGCCCACCACGGCTCCCCGATCGTCCTGGTGGTCGTGGGCGACACCCCGCGCGACGTCCAGGCCGCGCACGCCGCCGGGGCGGTCGCGGTCGGCGTCGCCACCGGCGCCGCGAGCGTCGGCGATCTGCACGCCTCCGGCGCCGAGCACGTGTTCGACGACCTGACCGACCCGTGCCGTCTGGTGGCGGTGGTCCGTGGCACGCGCGAGGATTGGTCGCACACCACCCGAGGAGGCTCGTGATGCCCGAGCGCACGATGGAGACCCCACACGGTGGCACCGGGGACGCCCCCGCGGCGCCGACCCCGGCCACGGACCTGGGGCCGGAGCTGGCGCGGGCCTTCCGCGACGTCCTGCCCGCGGACCTGGTGATCACCGACGAGGTCGGCCGGCGCAGCTACGAGTGCGACGGGCTCACCGGCTTCCGCCAGGTCCCGGCCCTCGTGGTGCTGCCACGAACCGCCGAGGAGGTGGCCGACTGCGTGCGCATCTGCGCCCGCCACGGCGTGCCGTTCGTGGCGCGCGGCGCGGGCACCGGCCTGTCCGGCGGGGCGATGCCCGTGGCGGACGGCGTGGTGATCTCGCTGCAGAAGCTGCGGCGGATCCTCGAGATCGACGTGGAGAACCGCCGCGCGGTGCTCGAGCCCGGCGTCTACAACCTCGAGATCTCCAAGGCCGCCGCGCCGCACGGGCTCTACTACGCGCCGGACCCGTCCAGCCAGCAGGTCTGCTCCATCGGCGGCAACGTGGCGGAGAACTCCGGCGGCGCCCACTGCCTGAAGTACGGCTTCACCACCAACCACGTGCTGGAGATGGAGGTCGTGCTCGCCGACGGGTCGGTGGTCACGCTCGGCGGCCCGACCGGCGAGCAGGCCGGGCCCGACCTGCGCGGGCTGTTCATCGGCTCCGAGGGCACGCTCGGCGTCTGCACGCGGGTCACCGTGCGGCTGCTGCAGACCCCGGAGACGGTGCGCACCGTCCTCGCCGACTTCCCGTCGGTGGAGGCGGCCGGCGACACCGTCGGCGACATCGTCGACGAGGCGATCATCCCGGCCGCGGTCGAGATGATGGACTCGCTGGCCATGGAGGCCTCCGAGGCCGCGACCGGCGCCGGGCTCACCGTCGACGCGCCCGCCGCGCTGATCATCGAGCTGGACGGCCCCGCCGACGAGGTCGAGGCCGAGTTCGAGCAGCTCACGGCCATCTGCACGCGGCACGGCGCCACGCGCCAGCACGTGCCCCAGGAGGCCGAGGAGCGCCAGAAGGTGTGGAAGGGCCGCAAGGCCGCCTTCGCCGCCGTCGGCCGGATCAGCCCCGACTACATCGTCCAGGACGGCGTGGTGCCGCGGACGCGGCTGGCCGAGGTGCTCACGCGCATCGCCGACATGGGCCGCGACGCCGGGCTGCGCGTCGCCAACGTCTTCCACGCGGGCGACGGCAACCTGCACCCGCTGGTGCTCTACTCGGAGGCGGCCGGCGAGCACCACGCGGCCGAGAAGCTCTCCACGCAGATCGCCGAGCTGTGCGTCGAGCTGGGCGGGTCGCTCTCGGGCGAGCACGGCATCGGCACCGACAAGGCGTGCTCGATGCCGAAGATGTTCTCCGAGGACGACCTGGACGTCATGCACCGCGTGCGGCTCGCGTTCGACCCGGACTCCCGCTGCAACCCGGGCAAGCTCTTCCCGACGCCCCGGCTGTGCGGCGAGCGGCCCGGCCCCTACCGCCCGCACCCCCTCGAAGAGGCCGGAGTGATCGAGCGCCTGTGATGTCTCCCGACGCCACCACCGTCACCCCCACCACGCCCCAGGAGCTCCGCGACGCGGTCCTCGACCGTCCGGGCGCCGTCCGCATCGCCGGGGCCGGCACCGCCCACGACTGGGCGGGCACGCCGGAGCCGGTCGACACGGTGCTCGACACCACCGGGCTCGCCGGGATCGTCACCCACAACCCCGGCGACATGACCGTCGAGGTCGGGGCGGGGACACCCCTGCGCGACCTGCAGGCCGAGCTCGCCCCCCACCACCAGCGCGTCGCGGTCGACCCCGCCCGCGTCGCCGACGGCGCCACCGTCGGCGGGCTGTACGCCACGGCCGACGCCGGCCCGCGCGCGCTGCAGTACGGCTCGCTGCGCGACCTCGTCATCGGCGCGACGATCGTGCTCGCCGACGGCACGATGGCGCGCTCGGGCGGGCACGTCATCAAGAACGTCGCCGGCTACGACCTGACCAAGCTGCTGCACGGCGCCCACGGCACGCTCGGGGTGCTCGCCCGGCTCGTGCTGCGCCTGCACCCCGCGCCGGAGGCGGCGACGACGGTCGCGGTGCCGTGCGAGCGGGCGGCGATGGCTGGCGTGGCGCGCCGCGTCGCCGACAGCCCCGTCGAGCCCGTCGCGGTCGAGTGGCTCGACGACGACGGCGGCGGCCGGCTGCTGGTGATGATCGAGGGGTCGACCGCGGGCGCGGCCTCGCGCGCCGAGCGCCTCGTCGGGCGCGTCGGCGAGGGCGCCGCGGTGCTCGCCGACGACGACGCGGCGGCCGCCTGGGAGACGCACGGTGCGCGGGTGCGCCGGCGTGCCGACGACCGCGCGGTGTTCCGGTGCGGGGTGACGCCCTCCGAGCTCACCGACGTGCTCGACACGCTCGGCTCGACGGCCGCGCTGACCGACGTCGCCGCCTCGCCGCGCACCGGCGTGGCC
>CADCTH010000049.1 GCA_902805495.1 uncultured Actinomycetospora sp. | reverse complement strand
GGCTCGGGCGCGCTTTACCCCCTGGTGCGGGACCACCTCTTCGTGGTGGCCGCGCGCGCCGCGGCGCTGGCGGCCGGCGCCGCGGTGGCGCTGGGCGCCGCGTCGGTGCAGCTCGTGCGCGCGCTGGTGCTCTCCGCCGCCGGCCACGCGCGGCCGCCCGGCGAGCCGACGCCGACGCCGAGCGCGACGCGCGTCCAGGCGTACGTACGCGTCCACCTCCGCGACCCCGCGCTGTCCCCGGCGCAGATCGCGGCGGCGAACGCGGTGTCGACGCGGACGCTCTACGCGATCTACGCGGGGCTCGGCACCAGCCTCGAGCAGTCGATCATCGATCAGCGGCTGCAGGGCGCGCGGATCGACCTGGTGGCCCCCGGCCGGCGCCACCAGTCCATCGCCGCCATCGCGCGGTCCTGGGGCTTCACCCACCCGAGCTTCTTCTCCCAGCGCTTCCGCCGGGCCTTCGGCGTCACCCCCGGGCAGTGGCGGGCCGCGGCGGTGTCCGGGAGCACCCCCGGACCGGCCTGAGGATCGCGGGCGCGTCACGTGCGCTCCACCCGGCGCAGGCCGTGCGCCGGCGTCCACCACTCGACGACCAGCTGCGTCGCTGCGTCGTCCAGGTGCGTGTGGACGACCTCGGCGATGTCCGCGCGGAAGAGATCGCCCTCCTGGCCCTCGACGGTGCCGGCCGCGACCGCCCGCCCGGCGATCTTGGCCTCGCCGGGCCACTGCGCCTCGGCGCCCTCGACCGGGTCGACGGTGGCGCTGTGCAGGGCGAACCGGGGGTCGCGACGCAGGTCCGCGCCCTTGCGGGCCCCGGGCATCGAGCCGAAGGTGAGCTCGCCGTCGGCGACGACGGTCTCGATGCCGGAGATGCGCGGCGACCCGTCGGCGCGCAGCGTCGCCAGCGTGTGGTGCCGGCGGGCCGCGAACAGCGCGCGGACCCGGCCGGCGAACTCGGGCACCGCGTCCTCGATCTCACCCCACGTCGTCATGCGCCCGATGGTGGCAGCGGGGTCCGACAGTGCGGGAGCGCTACATCTCGCGCTCGAGGGGCGCGCTGATCGCGCCGCCGTCGTCGGTGAGCAGGCCCTTCGTGCGCGCGTCGGCGAGCATGCCCTCGAACTCCGCGTCCCAGCCCTCGGGCACCCGCCCGGCCGCGAGCCGGCGCAGGGTGGCCACGGGGACGACGACGTGGTCGGCCTTCTCCGAGAGCGCCCCGGCGTCGTGTTCAGCGAGGATCTCGGCGATCTTGTCCGAGGTGAGCCGCTGCCGGTAGGAGGCGTAGAGGTCGGTCAGCCTCTCGGGCATGCGGAGCTCGACGCCGTCGGTGGAGATCGCGAGGTACAAGGGGTCCTCCGGGGTGCAGGGTGGTGGGTCGCCGATCCTCCCGGACTCAGGGGACGCGCGAGGCGCGACGCCGCCGGATCCGGTGGCGGAGCCACGTCCCGGCGTCGGTCGACCAGAGGGCCCAGGCGACGAGCACCGGTTGCCCCAGCAGGCGCAGCCCGCGGGCGAGGTCGGTGTCGAGGCCGAAGGCCGACCGCTGCTCGACGAACTGCGCGACGTTGCCGGGGAAGACGGCGACGAAGAACGCCGCGACGACCAGGCCGACGGTGACCCGGTGCCGGACCAGCAGCACCAGGGCGGTCCCGAGCACGATCTCGACCACGCCGGAGACGACCACGACGAGGTCGGCGTCGACCGGGAACCACGAGGGCACCTGCGCCCGGAACTCCTGCCGGGCACCGGTGAGGTGCGCCCCGCCGGCGAACAGCAGGACGAGGCCGAGCAGGACACGGGCGACGGCACGCAGCACCCGTCGAGTCTCGCGCCTGCGCGTCACTCCGGCGCGAGCTCCTCCTCGAGGCCGATGGCGCGCATCGCGGCGGAGGTCGCCTCGACGTGGTGGGCGAGCAGCACCAGGTCGTGCAGGCCTCCGGAGCGGTCGCGGACGTGGTCGGTGAGCAGCGCCTCGCCGGTGAACCCCAGCCCGGAGAACATGCCCAGGAGCGCCTCCTGGTCGGCGACGACCTCGACGACGACCTGCGCGAGCGCCTGGTCGAGGGCGCGCAGGAGGGCGTGGCGGGCCAGCGTGCGGCCCAGCCCGGCGCCGCGGTGGCGGGGGTGGACGACGAGGCGGATCTCGCCGACGTGGTCCGACCAGCCGCGGAGCGGCAGCACGGCGACGAACCCGACGATCTCGCCGTCGATCACGGCCAGCCACTGGCGGCCCGGCCGCATCCAGGCGCGGACCGCCTCCGGGCCGCCGACGTCCTCCTTGACGAAGGTCAGGTCGCCGTCGGGCAGCTCGGCGAGGAAGCGGGCCAGGGCGTCGACGTGGTCGGCGTCGAGCTCGACGACGATCGGGGTCACGGGGCCTCCCGCGGCTCCGGGACGACCGCGTCGCTGCGGCGCCGCAGGAAGTCGATGATCGTCGGGATCGTCGTGCGGGCGGCCGTGCGGCCCACGACCAGGCCGACGTGCCCGGCGTCGAGGCGCAGCTCGTGGCGGTCGGGGGAACCGACGAGGTCGATCAGCGGGGCGGCCGCGGCCTCCGGGACGATGTGGTCGCGGCAGGCCAGGACGTTGAGGAACGGCACCGTGACGTCGCGCAGGTGCACGCGGTCGCCGCCGAGCTCGAGGTCGTCGGCGAGCAGCCCGTTGTCCCGGACGAGCATGTCCACCGTCTGGCGGGCCGCGGCGCCGGGGAACGGGATGTGGTCGTCCGACCAGCTCGTCATCGCCTGGTAGGCATCGAGGTACTCGTCGCTCCAGAGCTGGTCCCACAGCGTCACGTAACGGCTGACCTCGGAGGTCGGCTTGAGGGCCCGGAAGCTCTGCAGCACCACGTGCGGGGGGACGTTGCCGTCGTCGTCGAGCACGTCGTCGAGCTCGAGGCCGCCGCGGGTGAACAGGGCGGCCGTGGGCCCCATGGCGCGGAAGTCGACCGGGGTGGCCATCACCGACAGGCTGCGCAGCGGGGTGTCGGGGTGGTGCGCGGCGTGCAGCAGGGCCAGGTCGCCGCCGAAGCAGTACCCCAGCAGGCTCACCTCGTCGGCGCCGGAACGCCGCAGGACCTGGCGGATGCCGGCCGGGAGGTAGTCGTCGACGTAGTCCTCCAGGCGGTTCCGGGCGTCGCGCTCGTCGGGCTCGCCCCAGTCGAGCAGGTAGACGTCGAAGCCGGCCTCGAGCAGGCGCTCGACGAAGCTGTTGCCGGGGGTGAGGTCCAGGATGTAGCTGCGGCTGATGAGGCTGAAGACGATGAGCAGCGGCGGCCCGAGCCGCACCCCGCCCTCGCTGTCGTTGCGGTAGTGCCACAGCTCGCAGCGCCCGTAGCGCCACACCACGTCCTTGGGCGTCAGGCCCGTCCGGACGCGCCGGGTGCCGGTGACCAGGCCGATGCCGTTACGAGCCCGGAGTGCGTTGCGCTCCACGTCCCGGCGGATGCGGTCCAGGACGCCCTGCGGGCCCGACTCGGGTGCTGCCATCGATCGCCTCCGTCGTGCCGGGCCGTGCGGGGGACTCCTGCTCGAGGCGCAGCGTCAGGCGCCGGACCTCGCGGTCCAGCGCGCCGATCTGGGCGCGCAGGCGTGCGACGTCGCTGCCCGCCGGCAGGTTCACCAGGTGCCACACCGCAGCGCTCGTGTCGGCGAGGCGGTGGCGCACCGAGGCCTGCGCCCACGTGACCGTCGCCGCGACCCAGGCGTACTCGTCGGTGCGGACGAGGGACTCCAGCCGCGGCGCGACCGCGCCCTCGACCGTGTCGAACGCGCGCCGCCACCACGCGGGTTGCTCGGCCATCACGCGAAGGGTGTCCCCGGTCACGCCGTGGGGCAACCGGGGCGCACGCGACGAGAGGGAGTCATCGATGACCGACCTGGCCACGGCATTACGCAAGACGGTGGACCAGCACGGGGACCGTCCGGCCCTGCGGCTCGACGACCACGTGGTGACCTACCGTGGGTTCCTCGAGGCCGCGCAGGGGGTCGCCGGGATGCTGCGCGCCCGCGGGATCGAGCCCGGGGCGCGCGTCGGCCTGGTGTTCCCGAACGTGCCCGCGTTCCCGGTGCTGTTCTACGGCGCGATGTTCGCGGGCTGCGCCGTGGTGCCGATGAACCCGCTGCTCACCGCCCGCGAAATCCGCTACTACCTCGAGGACTCGGGGATGTCGGTGGTCTTCGCGTGGGACCAGGCGGCGCAGGCGGCCACCGAGGCCGCGCAGGAGGTCGGCATCGAGGCGGTGGCCGTCGGCGCTGCGGGTCCGAGCCGCGAGCAGCTCGGCGACGCGGCGCCGCTGACCGAGCCGGTGCCGCGCGGCGACGACGACACCGCGGTCGTGCTCTACACCTCCGGCACCACGGGCCAGCCCAAGGGCGCGGAGCTGACCCAGTCCAACCTGTGGACCAACGCCCGCACCTCGGCCCGGACGCTGATGGAGATCACCCCGGACGACGTGGTGATGGGCTGCCTGCCCCTGTTCCACTGCTTCGGCCTGACGTGCGGGCTCAACGCGTCGGTGCTCAGCGGCGCGTGCCTCACGCTGCTGCCGCGCTTCGACGGCGCCAAGGCGCTGGCGATGATCGGGCGGGACCGCGTGACGGTGTTCGAGGGCGTGCCGACCATGTACTCGGGCATGCTGCACGCCCCCGACCGCGAGCAGTACGACGTCTCGTCGCTGCGGTCCTGCGTCTCGGGCGGCTCGGCGATGCCGGTGGAGGTGCTGCGGTCGTTCGAGGAGGCCTTCGACTGCATCATCCTCGAGGGCTACGGGCTCTCCGAGACCTCGCCGGTGGCGTCGTTCAACCACCCGCACGCCGAGCGCAAGCCCGGCTCGATCGGGGTCCCGGTGGCCGGCATGGAGATGCGCCTGGTCGACGACGAGGGCGGCGACTTCGCCGACGACGAGGTCGGCGAGATCGCCATCCGCGGCGAAGGCCTGATGAAGGGCTACTGGGGACGGCCCGAGGCCACCGCCGAGTCGATCCCCGACGGCTGGTTCCGTACCGGCGACCTCGCGCGCCGCGACGCCGACGGTTACTACGCGATCGTCGACCGCAAGAAGGAGCTGATCATCCGCGGGGGCTACAACGTCTACCCGCGCGAGGTGGAGGAGGCCCTCTACGAGCACCCGGCGGTGGCCGAGGTCGCCGTCATCGGCATCGCGCACCCGGACCTGGGCGAGGAGGTCGGCGCGGCGGTCGCCCTCAAGCCCGGGCAGGACGTGGGCGTCGACGAGCTGCGCGACTTCGTCAAGCAGCGCGTGGCGGCCTACAAGTACCCGCGCCACCTGTGGGTGCC
>CADCTH010000048.1 GCA_902805495.1 uncultured Actinomycetospora sp. | reverse complement strand
TGACCAGCGGCTCGCATCTCGTCGAGGATCTGCTCATCGCCGGGCCCGCACGTCACCTCGGCCTTGGTGCTGGTCCCGTCGCCCAGCCAGACGCCGAGCACGTAGGGATCGATGGGGACGTCCGCTTCCGGGCACCGCACGGCGTTGGCCAGCTCGACGTGGTGGTTGACCTCGTCCCGCCGGCGCAGGGTGGTCGCGATCTCCTCGGTGGTGGCGACGTCGGCCGGGCCCTGGCGCTTGCGCGCCGCCTTGGTCGTCGTCCGCCACAGGTGGGACGCGTCGGCGGTGATCACTTCACCGTCGGAGAACCGGACGTCGTAGCAAGGCCGTCGGAGCATGACCTCGGTGACGGCGACGACCGTCGTGGGTCGACCGTCCAGACCGAAGACCTCGTCGCCCACCGCGACGTCGCCCATGGTGGTCCAGCCGCTCGGCGTCGGCACCGGGGTGTCGACGGCGAGGGCCTTGCCCTCCAATCGCCCGGCGATGTCGTCCGGTAGCGAGATGACCTCGTACGTCGAGCCGAGGACGAACTCGCCGGGGTGCAGCACGAACGCCTCGTCCGGGCCCGGCGGCTCGACCATGCGCGTCAGGTCGTCCTGCTGCAGCGCCGGGTCGATGTGGGTGTAGGCGTGGTTGTTGAACGTGCGGAAGTGCCGGTCGAGGCGCAGGTCGACGCTCGAGGGCTGCAACAGCGTCACGTCGAACGGGTCGAGCCCGACGCGCCCGGCCGCGATCTCGGCGCGGATGTCGCGGTCGGAGAGCAGCACGCGCGGACCCTATCGAGACGGGTCCCGCCCGGCGTGTCCGCGTCGCGAACGCGGAGTTCGCGCGCGTAGAAGCAGCGAACCGCCCGTTCGCTGCACAGCGGGGCGAGCCCCGGGAACACGAACGGCGCCTTCGCTGCACCGGATGCAGCGAAGACGCCGTTCGTTAGGGCGGGGTAGGTCAGTTCTCGACGGGCGGGTTCCGGACGTTGGCGGAGGTGGCCGCGGTGTCGGCGTCGGAGTCGCCGACACCGTCGGTCTCCGCGCCCTCGGTGGGCTGACCGCGCTTGACCGCCGCGAGGAGCATCTGCGAGACGTCCATGACCTCGGTGCCGACGGCCTTGGCCTCGCTCTGGCGCTCGGTGAGACCGTCGGTGAGCATCACGCGGCAGAACGGGCAGCCGGTGGCGATCGTGTCGGTCTCGGTGGAGATGGCCTCGTCGACGCGCTCCATGTTGATGCGCTTGCCGATGTTCTCCTCCATCCACATGCGCGCACCGCCGGCGCCGCAGCACAGCGCCCGGTCGGCGTGGCGGGGCATCTCCTTGAGCTCGGCCCCGGCGGCCTCCACGAGCTCGCGCGGCGGCGTGTAGACCTCGTTGTGCCGGCCCAGGTAGCAGGGGTCGTGGTAGGTCACGGTCTTGCGCTTCGCCGTGCCGTTCGACCCGTGGCCGTTCGACGCGCCGTGGCCGTCGGTCTCGTGCTTCTCCGCGAGGGCGACCGGGGCCGGCGCGGCCTGGTCGGCGTCGTGGCCCGGCGTCCCGTGCCCGTCGGCCGGGATGAGACCGCGCTCGGTGCCGTCGGAGTGCGGGCCGCGGTGCTGCAGGCCGGTGACCGACGAGATGTCGAGCTTGGCCGCGGCACTCCTCCCGGCCGGCACCGGCGAGGACTCCGGGGCCACGGGCACCAGCTTCTTCTCGCGCACCAGCTGGTTGAGCAGCTGGGTGTGGTGGACGACCTCGTAGTGCCCGTCGAGCTGCGGGTACTCGCGCCCGAGGGTGTTCATGCAGTGCGGGCACGTGGTGACGATCTTGCGGGTGCCCGGCTCGCGACCCTCGAAGACCGCGTCGAGCATCTCCTTGGTCTGCGCGGCCATCATCTGGAAGAGGAACTCGTTGCCCGAGCGCCGCGCCGGGTCACCGGTGCAGCTCTCCTCCTTGCCCAGCACGACGTAGTCGACGTCCGCGATGTGCAGCAGCTCCGCGGTGGCCCGCACCGTCTTCTTGGCGTTGTCGTCGAAGGCGCCGGCGCAGCCGATGAAGAACAGGTACTCGGTCTCGGGGCGCAGCTCGCCGTCGAACTCGGGCACCTCGAAGGGCAGGTCCTTCGCCCAGTCCATGCGCGCGGAGTTGTTCTGGCCCCAGGGGTTGCCCTTGTTCTCGAGGTTGCGGAACAGGACGCCCAGCTCGGCCGGGAACTCCGACTCGATCATGACCTGGTTGCGGCGCATGTCGATGATGTGGTCGACGTGCTCGATGTCGACCGGGCACTGCTCGACGCAGGCACCGCAGGTGGTGCAGGACCACAGCACGTCGGGGTCGATCACGCCGAGCGACTCGGCGTCGCCCACCAGCGGACGGGTGGCCTGGAGGACGTCGGCGCCGCGGTGGCGCTCGTACCCGGATTCGGGCACGCCGTGGCCGTGGCCGACCTCGTCACCGCCGGCGTTGGTGGTGCCGTCCTGGGTCGCGGAGCCCTCGTCCGGCATGTCCTTGCCGCCGATCATGTACGGCGCCTTCGCGAACATGTGGTCGCGCAGGTCCATGATCAGCAGCTTCGGGGACAGCGGCTTGCCGGTGTTCCACGCCGGGCACTGGCTCTGGCAGCGACCGCACTCGGTGCAGGTCGCGAAGTCGAGCATGCCCTTCCACGTGAAGTCCTCGATCTTGCCGCGGCCGAAGGACGCCTCCTCGGGCGGATCCTCGAAGTCGATCGGCTTGCCCTCGTGCTCGATGGGCGGCACCGGGCCGAGGGCCTTGGGCAGGCGCTTGGCCGAGACGTTGATCGGCGCGATGAAGATGTGGAGGTGCTTCGAGTAGAGCACGACCACCAGGAAGATCAGCGCGACCGCGATGTGCAGCAGCAGGAAGACCGTCTCGAGGACGAACAGCGTCGTCTCCGAGAGCCCGGAGAAGAGGTAGCCGACGCCGATCGAGGCCCAGGCGCCCGACTCGTAGGGCAGGTTGCCGGCCGCGTACGAGGTGCCGCGGAAGGCGAAGAGCGTCCAGACGACGTTGAAGATCAGGAAGAGGATCAGCCAGGCGCCGCCGGTGTGGGAGCCGTAGAAGCGGGAGGTGCGGGAGCGGCGCTCCGGGGCCTGCTGCACGCGCATGATCGCGAAGGCGATGATCGAGAGCAGCACCATGATCGCGATGAAGTCCTGCAGGAAGCCCAGCACGGACCAGGTCCCGATCAGCGGGATGTGGAAGTCCTCGACGAACAGGGCGCCGTAGGCCTCGATGTAGACCGTCAGCAGGATGATGAAGCCCCACATCGTGAAGAGGTGGGCGAGGCCGGGGATCGACCAGCGCAGGAGCTTGCGCTGCCCGAACACCTCCACGAACTGCGCCCGCACGCGCTGGCCCAGCCCGTCCGCGCGCTTGGCGTCGGGCTGGCCGGAGGCGATCAGGGAGTAGAGCCACCAGGCGCGGCGAGCCGACACCGCGGCCACGACCAGGGTCAGGGCGAGCCCCAGGACCAAACGGACGACCACGACGGGACCTCCACGTGAGCCGGGCCGTGGTGGTGACCCGGTGAGAACAACGACTGCGTCGGCGGCACTGTAACGGCCGGTAGGGACCTCGGCGCTGCGAGAGGTGACCGAGGCTACCCGTCGGTAACCGCTGCACGGCCCACGCGTCGACCCGCATGCGCCACCGGAACGCGCGATGCTTTGCGAACGCGAACACGGCGGCGCCACGCCGGAGCGTGATGACGGCTCGTGGCGGGGAGATCACGATAGGCTCGTCCGGACCACGAGAAGGGGTCGTGACCGCACGCTGGTCGCGGAGGGTGGACGATGCGCCGACGCCTGTGGGGGAGGGCGTGGGGAACGGGTGTGCGGGTGCTGACGGTGTGCTCGCGACGGCACGCACCGCAGGGGTTTGATTACCCGGGGCGCCCGTGTTTACTACTCAACCGGTCGAGAACGGGCTTCGCCACACCGAGCAGGACGTCCGCAGGAGGAACGCCATGACCGTCACGCTCCTGGGCGCCGACGTCGTCGCGCAGGCTCCGGGAACCGGCGGGCTCCAGGGCTGGATCCAGGACAACATCGTCCCGCTGATCCTCCTCGGCATCGCGATCATCATGTTGTGGATCGGCGGCAAGGGCGACAACGCCGGCGTCGCGCGCCGCAGCATCGGCCTGCTCATCGGCCTGCTCGCCCTCGGGATCGCGCTGACCCCCGGCGCCGGTGCCCGGGTCGGAGCGTTCTTCGCCCAACTCATCACCGGGTGACGCGGGTGCACATCCGCACCGATGACGACGTGTACCGCGTCGACGCGGTCTGGCTCGGCCCGCCGCGGGCGACGTTCCCGTGGCGCGCCCGCTACTCCGCCTACGGCGTCGGCCTGCTCGTCATGCTCGCCGTCATGTTCGTGCAGCGGCGTCTCGGCATCGACCTCGGCTTCTTCTCCGTGGCGTGGGCGCTGCTCATCACGGTCGCGGTCACGCGGTTCGTGTCGCGGCGCATCAACGACGAGCGCCCGCTGCTGGAGTGGCTGACGCTGTTCGTCCACGAGCTGCGCGGGCCGCGGGCGAAGCAGGGCACGATCGGCGGCGCGCTGACCACCGGGCACGTCGCCGTGCACCGCGACCGCCCCAAGCTCACGGGCGCGCCCACCGCGATCGCGCTGCCGCGCGGCAGCGAGGGCCGGGTCATCCACCCGACGGTCCGGGCGGGGGCGTCGGCGGAGGACGCGGCGTGGGGCCCGCCCCCGCGCGACGACGAGGACGGCGCGGCGGGCCGGCAGCCCATCGAGACCCCTCTCGCGGAGGCC
>CADCTH010000047.1 GCA_902805495.1 uncultured Actinomycetospora sp. | reverse complement strand
GCCACCCCGCGTCGCGCCACCGCTCGCGGGCCGCAGCGCGGGCGGCCAGCACCCGGGTCCGCACGCTGGCCGTGTCTTCAGGAGCCGGCTCGAGGTCCTCGGTGGGGCCGCCCGCCCACGACAGCGCCTCGACCGGCTGCAGCGCGACCCGCAGGTCGACGCGGTCGAGCATCGGGCCCGACAGCCGCTGGGTGTAGCGGCGCTTCTCGGGGCTCGAGCACGTGCAGTCGGTCTGGCGCGGCGGCGCGCAGGGGCACGGGTTGGCCGCCATCACGAGCTGGAAGCGCGCCGGGTAGCGCACGACGCCGTCGGTGCGCGCGAGCCGCACCTCGCCCTCCTCGAGCGGCGTGCGCAGCATCTCCAGCACGTGCGGGCCGAACTCGTAGATCTCGTCGAGGAAGAGCACGCCGCGGTGGGCCAGCGACACCGCGCCCGGCCGCGCGAGCCCGCTGCCGCCGCCGACCAGCGCGGCGGAGGACACCGAGTGGTGCGGGGCGACGAAGGGCGGGGCGGCGGGCAGCGCCTCCTGCGGGTCCAGCGCGCCGGCCAGCGAGCGCACCGCCGCCACCTGCAGCGCGGCGTCCACGTCGAGGTCGGGCAGCAGGCCGGTCATGCGGCGCGCGAGCATCGTCTTGCCCGAGCCGGGCGGGCCGAGCATCAGCAGGTGGTGCCCGCCCGCAGCGGCCACCTCGACCGCCCGGCGGGCGTCCTTCTGCCCCACCACGTCGGTCAGGTCCTCCCGCGGCCCGCCGGCGACCGGGTGCGCCCGCGACCGCACCGCGAGCAGGCGCCCGTGGTCGCCGCGCAGCCAGGCCAGCACGTCGGACAGGTGCTCCGCGCCGAGCACCTCGACCCCCTCGACCAGGCCCGCCTCGACCGCGGCCGCCGCCGGGACGATCGCCCGCTCGACCCCGAGCCGCCGGGCCGCGAGCAGCGCCGGCAGGACGCCCCGCACCCCGCGGACCCGCCCGTCGAGCGCCAGCTCGCCCACCAGCACCACCCCGCGCAGCGCCGACGCGGGCACCTCGCGGGCGGCCGCGAGCACCGAGCACGCCAGCGCCACGTCGTAGCCGCTGCCCTGCTTGGGCAGCGTGGCCGGGGACAGCGCGAGGGTGATGCGGCGCGCGGGCCACGTCTCCCCCGAGTTCACCACCGCGGCGCGCACCCGGTCGCGCGACTCGGCCAGCGCCGCGTCCGGCAGCCCCACCAGCGACACCCCGGGCAGGCCCTGGCCGATGTCGGCCTCGATCTCGACGACCTCGCCGTCGACCCCGCGCAGCCCGATCGACCACGCACACGCGAGCGCCACGTCAGAACGCCCCCTCGTAGTGCTCGACCCGAGGCGCGGCCCCACCGGCCAGCAGCACGGCGAGGACGTCGAAGCGCACCTCGGCGAAGCCGCCGCCGCCCGCGGCGTGCCGCTCGGCGAGCCAGCGCAGGGCCAGCAGGCGGATGCGGGCGGCCTTCCGCGGCGTGACGGCCTCCGCGGGCAGGCCGTAGCCCGTGCCCGAGCGGGTCTTCACCTCCGCGACGACGAGGCGCCCGCCGTCGGCGGCGACGAGGTCGAGCTCGCCCTCGCGGCAGCGCCAGTTGCGCTCGAGCACCGCCAGACCGCGGTCGGCGAGGAAGGCGGCGGCGACGTCCTCGCCGCGTTGCCCCAGGGCGCGCCGGTCGGGCGTCGCGCGCGGGCTGTTCCGGTCGTCGTGCGTGGTGGCCATGCCCGGCCCCCTCGTCCTCCCCGGGCCGTGGGCCCGGGCCGGCCGGGCGATCCGGCGGCAGGACCGAGCCTGGGGCGCCGGGCCCCACCGGCGGGAGCACCGCGTCGCGGGCTGGGGACAACCGCGGGGGGTGTGGACGGAGCCCGGTCCTGCCGGGCCACATCAGCGCCCGTCGGGCCGAGCGTCAGCCGCTGAAGGGCCCCTCGTCGAGGCGCAGGTCGGGCTTGTCGAGCTCCTCGACGTTGACGTCCTTGAACGTCACCACCCGCACGTTCTTGACGAACCGCGCCGGCCGGTACATGTCCCACACCCAGGCGTCGGACATGGTGACCTCGAAGTAGACCTCGCCGTCGGCGTTCCGGACCTTCACGTCCACCGAGTTGGCCAGGTAGAAGCGGCGCTCGGTCTCCACCACGTAGGAGAACTGCGCGACGATGTCGCGGTACTCGCGGTAGAGCGAGAGCTCCATGTCGGTCTCGTACTTCTCGAGATCCTCCGCGCTCATCGCGGCTCTCCCCCCTCCGGCGCAGCGTCGATGTCGTCCGGGTCGCCGGCGAGCTCGTCGGCCTCGTCGGCTCCCGCTCCCACCAGGTCGACGGTCGTCACCGCCCCATTGTGTCGCACGCCGTCGGCCCGCCCGTGCTGGTCCCGGCCCCGCGCCGCGGCGGCGACGTTGACGAAGCTGAACCGGTGGTCGTCGCTCGGTCCGTGCTCAGCCAGCGCTGCGCTGTGCGTTGGCGTGCAGTAGCCCTTGTGGACGTCGAAACCGTACTCCGGGTGCTTCTCGTGGAGCGCGCTCATCAGGTGGTCCCGAGTGGTCTTGGCCAGCACCGACGCGGCGGCGACGCACGCCGCCGCGAGGTCGCACTTGGGCACTGCGAGCGCCGGGACCCCGAATCCCTGCACCGGGAAGCCGTCGGTGAGCACGTAGCCGGGGCGTAGGTCGAGGCGCGCGACGGCCCGCCGCATGCCGTCGATGTTGGCCACGTGCACGCCGCGCCGGTCGACCTCGGGCGGGTCGACGAGCACGACGTGCCAGTCGAGGGCGCGCCGGCGGATGAGGGCGGCGAAGCGCTCACGCTCGTCGGGGGTGAGCAGCTTGGAGTCGGTCAGGCCCTCGAACCGCTTGGCGTCGCCGGGGCGCAGGATGCACGCCGCGACGGCCAACGGCCCGGCGCACGCGCCGCGTCCCGCCTCGTCGACGCCGGCGACCGGCCCGAGCCCGTGGCGCTCGAGCGCCGACTGCAGGGCCCAGCTCTCGGTGCTGCGGCGGACGATCGCGCGCGGCGGCTGGATCCCCGTGCGCGGGGGCAGCGCCACACGGCGCCGGGGACCTCGCCGGCCGGCCATGCGGCGACGGCCCGCGTCGTGTCCCGCCGTCACCGGTCCGGATCGCCGGGGGACGGCGGCGGGGCGGGACCACCCTCGGCCGCGACGGGACGGTCGGCACCACGGTGCAGGGACCGGCGCCAGCGTCGCGAGAGCACCACCAGCGGCACCGCGCCGACCACGCCGGCGGCCAGCGGAGCCCCCGTTTGCCAGGTCGGGGCCCCGATGGCGGCCACGCGGGCCTGCGGATCGGTGTCCGGTACCCCGCTCCAGCGGCCGACCGGCAGCACGATGACGCGGGCCTTGCCGATGACGTCGGTGACCGAGATCGGGCCGTGGACGCGGGCGTCGGCGGAGTTGTTGCGGTTGTCGCCCATGACCCAGAGCTGGCCCTCGGGAACCCGCACGGGCGGGAAGTCGTCCTGGGTCGTCCGGTCCAGGTCGGGCTGGTAGTAGATGTAGGGCTCGGTCAGTGGCTGGCCGTCGACCGTCACCCGGTTCTGCGGGTCGCAGCAGGCGACGGTCTGGCCGCCCGTCGCGATCACGCGCTTGACGAAGTCCTTCTCGTCCGGCGGCGCGAGGCCGACCAGCGACAGCCCGCTCTGCAGGCCCCGGACCAGCACGTTGTCCGAGCGCTGGCTGTTCGAGACCTCGCCGTTGTCGCCCCACGCGGGCGGGCCGCGGAAGACCACGACGTCACCGGGGGCCGGGTCGGAGAACCGGTAGGTGACCTTGTCGACGGCGACGCGGTCGTTCGCGCAGCCGCTGCAGCCGTGCAGCGTGCGCTCCATCGACGCCGACGGGATGACGTAGATGCGCGCCAGGAAGGTCTGGATGACGAAGGTCAGGACGACCGCGACGACGATGAGCAGCGGGAGCTCGCGCCAGAACGAGCCCTTCTTCTTGGCCTTCTTGCCGCCCTTGCCGCCCTTGCCGCCCTTGCCCTTCTTCGCGGCACGGCGGCCCGCGCGCCCGGTCTGCTCGACGTCGTCGTCGCCCTCGTCGAGGTCGGCGTCGTCGTCGCGGTCCTCGGGCCCCGCGTCGTCGCGACCCGGCCCGGTGCCCGCGCGCCGGTGGCGGCCCGGGCTGACGCCCGCGCCTCCGGTCCGGGTGGTGCCGGTGGTGCTCGAGGTGCTGGTGCTGCCGGTGGTCGTGGCGCCGTCGCGGGACATCCGCGGACGCGATGCGAACCCGTCGGACCCGGCCAGTCCCCCGTCGTCGACTCCGGGCGCGGCAGCGGCGGACGTCACCGCCGGCTCGTCCGCCGCCCCGGACGACCCCGCGGACGACCCGGCGGCCGACCCCGGGCGCGGACCGGGAGAGGGCGAACGCGAGGCACCGTCGCCCGG